>CAYRLT010000705.1:0-3095 GCA_964425095.1 uncultured Luteolibacter sp. | reverse complement strand
GGTGACGATCTCATTCGACGTGCACAGCCACGGGCACAGCCCGATCGAACTTTATGGCAGCGAAGGCTCGTTGAAGGTGCCGGATCCGAATACATTCGGCGGTCCGCTGGAGATTTGGACACCAACTACCGGCGAGTGGCGTAATCAGGCTTTGAGCCATCCGTATAGCGATAACAGCCGCAGCATCGGAGCCGCTGACATGGCCTATGCAATCCTTGATGGCACCAGAAAGCGCAGTCACCGCAGCAGCGGGGCGCTCGCTTACCATGTGTTGGAAGTCATGCATGCCTTCGAAAAGTCTTCGGACCTCAAGAAGCACGTTTCCATGGTATCCAAGCCGCCGCAGCCCGAACCACTTCCGCTCGGATTAATCAAAGGCCGTCTTTAGTTCGAACCCTCATATCGCCCATCCGCCGCTTGCGGTAGGCAAGGGCCTTCCTTGAGACATATTGCGCGGGCCATCGCATTCCCCACGCGTTCTTCGAACTCCACGGTGGCGGAAACGCCGTGCCGTTCTTCGAGGAATACGAGGCCCACTATGCCGCCACAAAAGATTCCGGCTACATCGCCATTCCTACTGGCAACCATGACTTCACCCGTCTGCGGCATGGCCGCACCTTGGCCGAGATGCGTTGCATCCATGCGATGCTTCTCACAATGCCCGGCGTGCCGTTCCTCTACTACGGCGACGAGATCGGGATGGACTATTTGGAAGACCTCAAACCAAAGGAGGGCAGTTTTTTTGGACGCACCGGCTCGCGCACCCCGATGCAGTGGACGCCGAGAGCCAATCGCGGCTTCTCCTCGGCACCTGCAAAATCGCTCTACCTGCCAGTGGATCGCCGCAAGGGCTCGCCCGATGTGCAAACGCAAGAGAAATTCGCCTGAATCGCATCTCAACTTCGTGCGCGGACTTCTCCGACTAAGGGCCAACGAGCGTGCCCTCTCCAACTCCGGCGGTTTCCGCCTCCTCTTCGCCAAGCCGAAAACCTACCCCCTCGTTTACGAACGCTTCGACGCTGGCGATCGCATCATCGTGGCCGTGAACCCGAGGGAAAAATACGCCACCTGCCGCTTTGATTCACCTGTGCGACCCTTAAAAATTGATCACCTGAGTGGCGAAGCAACCTTGAAATTTTGCGACGGTCAACTCGTGTGCCGCTGCCCTGGAGTGTCGCACTGAATTTTCAAAACGTGTAATCTCAACACATGCCCCCGTTCCATGTGATGACCAAGCCCATCGGGCCGATCTGCAATCTCGACTGCACCTACTGCTACTACCTTGAAAAGGAAAAGCTCTACCCGCGCGGTGAAACCTTTCGAATGTCTCCCGAGGTCCTTGAAACCTACATTCGCGACTACTGCGCCGCGCAGCATACCCCGGAAATCTCGATGGCCTGGCAAGGCGGCGAGCCCACTCTACTCGGAGTGGATTACTTCCGACGCGTGGTGGAACTCCAAAAAAACATGCTGGCGGACGCCCGGTTTCCAATGCGATCCAGACCAACGGCACGCGACTGGACGCGGAGTGGTGCCGGTTTTTCCGTGAGAACCAATTTCTTGTCGGCCTGAGCCTCGACGGCCCTCGCAAGCTGCACGACACCTACCGCATGGACAAGGGCGGCAAGTCCACATTCGACCGAGTGACAGTCGGCCTCAAGCTCCTCAAGCGCCACGGCGTGGAGTTCAACACCCTCACCGTCGTCTCCGCGAGCAATGTGAAACACCCCTTGGAGGTTTACGATTTCCTCAAGGAGCAGGGCTCGGGGTTCATCCAGTTCATTCCGCTGGTCGAGCGCGCGGGCGATGGCGCTCCGCTGGACTTCGCTCCGCCGCCCGAGCCCGGAGAACTGCTGCGGGAAGTCACCCGCTGGAGTGTGCCTGCCGAAAGCTACGGAGATTTCCTGTGCACGATTTTCGACCGCTGGGTGCGCGAAGATGTGGGAAAAGTCTTTGTCCAAATCTTCGATGTGGCCCTCGGCATCTGGAGCGGCCGGGGCGCAAGTCTGTGCGTGTTTCAAAAGGATTGCGGCCGCGCGCTCGCGATGGAGCACAACGGCGATGTCTTCTCCTGCGACCACTTCGTCTATCCCCGATACAAACTAGGCAACATCCTCAACCGCTCGCTTGGCGACATGGTGGAATCAATGGAACAGCAGGCCTTCGGCCACGCGAAATCCGAAACGCTTCCGGCCTACTGCCACCGCTGCGAGGTGCGCTTCGCCTGCAACGGCGAGTGTCCGAAGCACCGCTTCATCAAAACCCCCGATGGCGAGGACGGTCTCAACTACCTCTGCCCAGCCTACAAGAAATTCTTCACGCACATCGACGCCCCGATGCGAATGATGGCCGATCTGCTACGCGCCGGGCGCGCACCAGCGGAAATCATGGGGATACACCGCTAAGCCGGAGCAATGCGAGGCATTGGCATCGGCTCGTCGCGCAGGTTGGCCTGAAGAAAAGCCAACAGCAAATCCCGCTTCAACTCCGCCGCTGAGGGATCATGCCAAAGGTTCCGCACCTCGCCAGGATCGTTGGCGAGGTCGAACAACTCGCCATCCGCGCCATCGCGGTAAACGGTGATCTTGTGGGTGGCTGTGACAAAGGTCCGCATGTGGAAACGCTCCGCACCATGGTGGTTCTCAATCACCACATCGGTCCGCACAGACTCTCCGAGAAGCCAATCGGGCAATTGGTTTTTTCCAGTCATGCGACCCGGAACAGGCAGGCCGCAGGCGGACAAGACCGTCGGCGCGAAATCGACTAGGCTTTGCAAGGAGTCCCGCGAACCCTGTGAAATCCTGCGCGGCCAGCGCGCGATGAAGGGCACCCGAACGAGATCCTCATACGAGTGGATCGCTTTCGCCGTGAGGCCGTGATGACCGAGAAAGTGCCCGTGGTCCGAGGTGAAAACGACCAGCGTGTTTTCAGCACGCCCCGAGGCCTCGAGCGCATCGAGTATCCGGCCGATCTCGCGGTCCATGAAGCTCGTCATGCCATAGTAACAGGCCATATCGCGTCGTAGTCGGTCTTCATCATGGGCTTGAAACCAGCCGCCATGAATCGGCTCCCCGCCGGTGGCGCGCTCCCACCAC
>CAYRLT010000704.1:0-5026 GCA_964425095.1 uncultured Luteolibacter sp. | reverse complement strand
CGCCGGACCGCTCGGAGAGGCGGTCCCTGCCTTTGCACTTTTCGTTCTCATCTCACGGTTGGACCGCGAACTTGTAGGGCGACGCAGGCGGATCGGGGATTGACGGCGGAAGTGCGGTCGCCAAGCTGGCGGCAAGATGATTGCAAGATTGCGTGGCAAGGTGATTGAGGCCTATCCGAACCGATTGGTGGTGGATGTGCATGGGGTGGGCTACGAAGTGATTGTGCCGCTTTCCACCTTTGATAAGTTGCATGCCGCCGAGGGCTTGGAGGTGGATTTGCGGACGCATTTGCACATTCGTGAAACGGCCCACACGCTTTACGGATTCGCGAGCGAGGAGGAGCGAGACGTGTTTTTGATGCTCATCGATCGCGTGAGCGGGATCGGTCCGGCGATCGCGATGGCGGTGCTCAGCGGGATGCCGGTGTCGCGATTCAAGAGTTGCGTGGTGGCGGGAAATGCGGCGGAACTTTCACGCATCAAGGGACTCGGAAAAAAAACCGCCGAGCGGATCATTTTGGAGCTCAAGGACAAGGTGGGCGTCACGGACACTTGGCAAGATGCTGCGGCGGGCGAGGTGAGTGCCAGCGCGGCGGATGCGGAGTTGGCGTTGATCGCCTTGGGATACAAACAGGTGGATGCTCGCAAGGCGGTGCGGAAGGTGCTGGAGACCGACCCGGCTTCGCCGACCGAGGCGCTGGTGCGCGGGGCGTTGCGGGCGTTGCAGGGGTGATGGAGGGGTGATGGAGGGGTGATGGAGGGGCGATGCATGATCGCCCTGACCACGAAGTGACAATGGGAGGCGCTTCGCTCACTTCATTGGCTTTTCATGGGCATCGGCGGACACCCGTCTTCGCTGCGCTACGCCGGGCAAGCTGTTCCGCCGCTCCGGAGGGACGCGATGATTTCAGGGTGGTTTTCGGGTTTTCCTACCACGTGTAGGTTTTCATTCTTGCCATCTGCATGCCAGACGCCAATTTCCGGCTTGGTTCATGAAACGGGTTTCGTGACCGACTACTTTTAAACTGCGAAAATCCCATGTCTTTTGCCTCTGTGAACGAACAAATCGGCCGTCATCGGTGGACCATTTGTGGTTTGGTCTTTGCCGCCACCACCATCAATTACCTCGATCGCCAAGTGCTCGGCCTTTTGAAGCAAACTCTGGCGGATGACGGGGTTTTCGGCGTGGACAAGGCAGCGCAGGAAATCGCCTATTCGCGGGTGGTCATGTGTTTCCAGTTTGCCTACGCGCTCGGCATGTTGCTGGCCGGTCGGGTGATCGACAAGGTGGGCACGAAAAAAGGTTATGCATACTCGCTGATTGGTTGGAGTTTCGCCGCCATGGGTCATGCATTTGGTCATCACACTTGGAGTTTTGGATTTTGGCGCGCCGCGCTGGGAATTACAGAAGCGGGAAATTTTCCGGCTGCGAATAAGACCATCGCCGAATGGTTCCCGAAAAAAGAACGGGCCTTCGCCACCGGACTTTACAATTCCGGGGCAAACGTCGGAGCGATCATCGCGCCACTCAGTGTGCCATACATCGCCGAGGCTTGGGGTTGGGAGTGGGCGTTTGTTCTGACCGGACTTGTGGGTCTGTTGTGGCTGTTTTTTTGGTATAGATTGTACGAAACGCCATCGGTGAAACTCCAAAGCGGAAAACTCAGCCAAGCGGAATATGATTTCATCCATAGCGATCTGGACGAGCAAGAAGCTGAGCGGGCCGACGTTGCCCAAGAAAAAGTTTCTTGGTTCAAGTTGCTTACGTTCCGTCAGACTTGGGCGTTCTTTTTCGGTAAATTCTTCACCGATCCGATCTGGTGGTTCTATATGTTTTGGCTGCCCGCTTTCCTTCTTGCTGAAAACGCCCGCAAGGTCGCTGAGTTCCGCGCGGCAAACGAGGGCTATACCGGCCTTGATGCGGACATTCCAGGAATCATCAGTTGGCCATTCGCGATTGCCGTGATTTACACGGTTTCCACCTTTGGCTCGATCTTCGGTGGCTGGTTACCCAAGAAATTCATTGAGAGTGGCATGGACGCCAATCGTGCCCGGAAGTTGGCGATGTTCATCTTCGCGTTGTTCCCGCTGAGCGTGCTGGCGGCTTCCCGTCTCGGTGAAATTAACACTTGGCTGGCCGTGGGCGTCATTTCCATCGCTTGTGCCGCCCATGCGGCATGGTCGGCCAATATTTTCACCACGGTTTCCGACATGTTTCCGAAAAAGGCGGTGGCTTCCGTCACCGGTATCGGCGGCATGGCTGGCGCGATGGGAGGCATGCTTATTGCCTTTGCAGCAGGATTGTTGCTCGCTCACTTCAAGGCCTTGGACAAAGTGGAGGTTGGCTATCGGATTCTTTTCATGGTCTGCGGCTCGGCTTATCTCACGGCCTGGGTTCTGATGCATTTATTGGTGCCGAAGTTTAAGAAAATCGTGCTTTGATCGACGGTCGTCAGGCGGGATAAATCCCGCGCTCCAGTTGTGGGTGGACGTTGGCGATTTCTCCGCTTACACCACGCTCATGTCCGTTCGCACTCGCTTCGCTCCATCACCCACTGGTTACCTGCATGTCGGCGGGGCCCGCACTGCTTTGTTTAATTGGCTATTCGCCCGCCACCACGGCGGGGCGTTTATTTTACGCGTCGAGGACACCGATGAGGCGCGCAATACGGAAGAGGCGAAACAAGCGATTTTCGATGGCATGAGCTGGCTTGGTCTCGATTGGGATGAGGGGCCGGACAAGGGTGGAAAACACGGCCCGTATTTCCAGAGTGAGCGGAAGGGAATCTATGATGCCTGGTTTCAGAAACTCGTGGATGCCGGGCGGGTTTATGAAGACGGCGGTGCATGGAGGTTCCGATTTGAGCGCAAGCCGGTGACGATGCATGACCTCGTTTGTGGCGAGGTGACCATCGATTACCGGGATGAATCGAACACGCCGGACATGGTGGTGAAACGTTCCGATGGCTCTTATGTGTTCCATTTCGTCAACGTGGTGGACGACTTGGAAATGGAGATCAGCCATGTCATTCGCGGCGAGGATCACTTGATGAACACGCCGAAACATCTGCAATTGATCGAAGCGTTCGGCGGCACTGCGCCGCAATACGCGCACATTCCGCTGATTTTGAATCCGAATGGTTCCAAGATGTCCAAGCGCGACGCCGGGGCGGCGGTCGGTGATTACCCGCGTCAGGGATTTCTGCCGGGGGCGGTGGTGAATTTCATCGCGTTGTTAGGATGGAATCCGAAAACTGAGGAAGAGATTTTCACGCTCTCCGAACTGGTCGAGCGATTCTCGCTGGAAAATGTCAATCGCGCACCCGGCCGTTTTGATTTGGAGAAATGCAAGTGGGTGAATCAGCAACATTTGATTCCCATGAGCGTTGAGGATTTCGCGGTGGCGGCGAAGCCGTTTGTGGAAGCGGCCGGTCTGCCGGTTCCGGGATACTACGTGGCGGTGATTGCTGCGGTGAAAGAAAAAGTCCGCTTGCTCAGCGAGGTGCCTGCGGCGGTGGATTTCCTGTTGGTGGACGAGTTTTCCTATGAAGAAGAAGCGGTGGTCAAGGTGCGCGGCAATGCGGCGGCCAAGGATTTACTGGCATCGTTGGCGGAGAGTTTTGAGGGTATTTCCGAATGGTCGGCCGATCAGGCGAAGGCCGCGCTCAACGAGGTGGCCAAAGCCGCCGGAGCCAAGCCGGGGCAGTTGATGTTTCCGTTGAGGGTCGCGCTCTCGGGTCGCGGCCATGGTCCGGATCTCGGGGATATGCTCGATCTACTAGGGAAAGCACGTTGTGCCGACCGGGTGCGTAAATTCTCCGCAATGCTCTGATTTTCATGAAAGCCGTCTATACACTTGAGGATCTCGTTTCGCGGGATGTGCTGGATGCCGGAGCGGAAAAGCCCGCGCGGTTGGCGGTGCTTGGCTGGCCGGTCGCCCATTCCGCCTCGCCGCAAATGCATCAACCGGCGCTGGATGCGAATGGAATCGATGCCCGCTACATTCGTCTGGCGGTCGAGCCGGGGCGGATCCTCGAGGCGTTTTCGCGGATGCGGGACTTGGGGTTTGTCGGCTGCAATGTGACGGTGCCGCACAAGCTCGCCGCCCTTGAAAACTGCACGGCCGTGGACCCCGCCGCCCGCATGTTGGGAGCGGTGAATACGGTGCGCTTCGATGAAGATGCGACGTGTGGTTTCAACACCGACGGACCGGGATTCGCCCGTGCCATCGAGGATGATTTTGGCGTTTTGTTAGGCGGGCTTTCAGTGGCCATCGTGGGGGCGGGCGGTGGTGCTGGTCAGGCGATCGCCACGCAATGTGTGTTGCAAGGTGTGCCGAAGTTGGTGCTGGTGAATCGGACATTGGAAAAGCTCGGATTGCTGGTTGCTCGGTTGACCGGCTTGGACTCAGCTACGGAGATTCTCTCGCTTGCGTTTGATGATCCTTCGCTGGCCGAGCAATGCCGGGCTTGTGATTTGGTTGTGAACACGTCTTCTGTCGGATTGAAACCGGAGGATCCATCGATTCTTCCGGCTGATTGTTTGAAGCCGGAGCATTTCGTTTATGATACGATTTATCAACCGGCGGTGACGCCGCTTCTGGCGTTGGCGCGGAGTCAGGGCTGCCGGACGTCAAACGGGCTATCGATGTTGATTCATCAGGGAGCTTTCGCTTTTCAACATTGGTTTCCAAAAACCGATCCTGTCGCAGTGCTTGCGGTGATGCGGAAAGCGTTAGCGAGTGCGTGACATACGGAGGGGCGATGCATGATCGCCCTGACCATGGGGTGACAATGGAAAGCGCTTTGCTCATTTCATTGGCTTTTCATGGGCATCGGCGGACACGTTCCGCCGCTCCTGAGATGCGATGGATGATCACGGAGGAGCGACACATGATCACGGCGGGGCGAGTGCGGGACACTCCGAGGGTCGAAGCAAGATCGCGGATGGGCGACGCATGATCGCCCTGACCATGGGGTGACAATGGAAAGCGCTTTGCTCATTTCATTGGCTTTTCATGGGCATC
>CAYRLT010000703.1:0-5984 GCA_964425095.1 uncultured Luteolibacter sp. | reverse complement strand
CGGATGGGCATAGATCCAGTCAAACAGATGCCCCTGGAACGCCCCGATCAGCACCGGCACAAACAGCACGACAAGCAGCGGCATCGCCGCCAGCACCTGTTCGGCCGGACGGCGAACAATCGTCGACCATCCGGCATCCGTCCGGCGAGGAGGTTGAATAAAAAGAAAAACGCCGTTTGTCCTCCTGGCGTGATGGCGATGTTTTCCCGACGGATTTCCCAGCCGAAGCTGCGTTGAAATAGGGCGGCGATCGCATCCAAAAACTGCGGGTTTCCTCGCGGCGGATCATATAATGTCATGGCGCGGTCGATTCCACCCGCCTGCTCGGTCAGCTCTTCAAGCCGCCTCCGCCAGACCGCGTTCATCTCCGGAATCCGCGCTGGTTGGCCGCCTCCAAGCATTTTGATGCCCGATCCTCCGCCTGCCAAAGCATGGCCAAGATCGTCCATCAACTCCTCGATTCCACTGCCACAGCCGAGGTGGACACCAAATTCCGAAAATTCGTATGACATAAGCGGTCGGCTTGTTCTATCGTCCCGGCCTCACCACAACAACCCCATAAACCACCATGTCCATCAATATTGGCGATCTCGCCCCTGACTTCACCCTCGTCACCAAAACCGCCGAAGGCCCACAGCTCGTCAAATTGAGCGAACTCATTGGAAAATCCAACATCCTCTTGCTGTTCGTGCCGATGGCCTTCACCGGCGTCTGCACTACGGAATTCTGTGATATTTCAGCAGGCATCAAGGATTATGAAGCGCTCGATGCCAAGGTGCTCGGGATTTCCGGCGACAACCCATTCGCGCAAGCCGCGTGGGCCGAAAAAGAAGGCATCACGATCCCGCTGCTCAGCGACTACGAACACACCGTCGCGAAAGCCTATGGCGTCGCCTATGATCAATTCCTTCCCGCCGTGAACCTCATCATGGGTGGCGTCGCCAAGCGTTCCGCTTTCGTCATCGATAAAGCGGGCGTTGTCCAATACGCCGAGGTCAAAGAAAGCCCGAAAGACCTGCCGGATTTCGAGGCGATCAAAGCCGCTCTCAAAGCGCTCTGAGACCCGCATTTTTGACAATCGAACAGCCCGGGGTTGTGAAGCGTAAGCGCCGATCGCCCCGGGCTAGCTATGTCGACAAGGAAACTTGGAATCCAATAGCTTGGTCATAGCGCTGCGCGTCAAATCACTTTTCGACCCGCATACTAAAATCGGGCGATGCCAGAGGACGCCTGAATTCAGCGTTTGGCAACGCGGCCGAGGCTCGGCTGCTGACGCACGATATTGGCAAGCATCTGACGGCAGTGGTCATACTTGGTCCGCTGACTGAGCAACTCGGCACTGCGGGTGAAGGACCCCCACTGGACGATGGTCACCTCAACATTACGCCTTCCCCACAGGTTCATGATATCCTTGGTTGGCTTGTAAATATCAATGGTTCCGGTGCCGGTAAGTGCCGATCCATAATCGTCCACTACGTAAAGATAGGGAAGCCCCTTGATGCGGAGGGTGGTGCCCACCGGATAGAACGACCAGTCAGCTGCGGCGCTGCGTATGCGATTTGTGTAGCGGAGCGTAGTGCCGGTGGCGTTTTTATTGCCGTAAATCAAGTGGTCGTTCTCAGAGCAGGTGTAAGCGGTCGTGCGGACAATCCGATTGCGCTCATTGAAGGAATACACCGGCATTGAATGCTTGTCGCGTGGCTTGCCTGTTGCGTTTGCAACGGCGGTGGACGATGGGCCGGGAAGGGAAAACTGCTCATTGGCCGCGTATCCTAAGCCAATTCTGGACTTGGGAATGAGGGCGATACCGGAATTTCCACAGCTAGTGAAAAGAACGGCGGCGATTGCGAGAGATGCGAGGCGATAAATCATGCTGAATGTTTTTTGATGGAATGAGTAAAATCGCGAGCAGCTCCTAGCTTGGCACGCACATTCCAAATAGCGCAGGTGGAATAGGCGATTTTAAGGAATGCCGCAAACTCAAAATCTTCGCGGCAGAAGAAGATTTTAGAGTCGCTGTTGATTATCAGCGACTTGCCTTAATTTGAGGCACGCATTATTTGCGGTAAAAATTACAATGTGGTTACCGTATTGCCGCCGGAAGCCACACCTTTGCGCCCGCGCTGCGTCCGGAAGCGGTCCGAAAAAACCCCTGCAACCCGGGCCGCGCCTGCAAATCCGCCACCGCATCCACGGCCCGGCTCCACCGCCAGCGGAATCCCGAATCACGCAAGCGCATGGGCTCCGCCCAGCGGCTCTTCAGTACCAACTCGGGTTCGGTCCGCATCAATCGTGCGCCGATCTCCAACATCCAACGGCTGGCCGGTAGCCCGACTGGCATGCCCACGGATTCCCGGAAAATCCTCATCCATTCGCGATTGCTCGGAAATTCTGGCGCGGTGATGTTGATCGCACCTGATAGAAAGGGATCATTCACCACCCACTCCACCGCCCTCAGCAAGTCCTCCATGTGGATCCAACTGATCCGTTGGGTGCCTTTCCCCATCGCTCCTCCGAGACCAAGAGCCGTTAGTTTCCGCAACACGTCGAACACGGTCTCTGGCTCATTGGCCAACACCATGCCAATGCGCAGCGCCACCTTGCGGGTTTCCGCTGGCACCATTGCGCCGAAAAACGCCTCCTCCCATACCCGCGCGACATCGCATGAAAATCCCTCCCCATGCTCTCCCAGCCAATCATTCTGCGGCTTGTCCTCTGCGTGCCGATACCACGTGGCCGTGCTCGCATTCAGCCACACTTTCGGCGCAACCCGGCATCCGGCGATCGCCCGGCCAATCGCCAGCGTCGCATCCACCCGCGATTCCAGGATTTCCTGGCGATTTTCCGGGGTGTAGCGGCAGTTCACGCTGCGACCCGACAAATTGATCACCGCTTCCGCTCCCTCCAAGGCCAGCGTCCAAGGCCCGGCCGTTTTGCCATCCCATTCCAGAAACATGCCGTCCCCGCTCCAGCCCTCGCGGTTGCGCGCCACCGCCACCACCTCCCGGCCCTGACGGGCAAAATACCGGCATAAATAGCGACCGAGAAAGCCGTTGGCCCCAAAAATAACGATGATCGGATTCATAGATGGATTGGATTGAAATGAGTGTTGAATGAGGGATTGAGTATTTTTTCCTCTGGTTTTTTCAGTAAAATTTGAAATTTAAGGATAAGATGAACGCGTGTGATCTGGCTTTCTTGCATTACCCGAGCAACCTCGCGGCCATCTGCAGGGCGAATCCATGCTTCATCGATGCGACTCGATCCGCCATATTGGCGGCGAACTCGACGAATTCCTGGAGCTGTCGCATTTGCTCGTAAAACGCGCGGCCTTCGGGTGTGTCGATATCTTGAATCTCCTCCGCGCAACGGCGGAGCACCCCCAGCGCGGGGTCGATCTCCCGCCGTTTCCGCTCGCGGGCGACGGTGGTGAAAATCTTCCAAACGTCCTTTTCTGCCTCGAAATACTCGCGTCGGTCGCCTTTTCGAACTACGCTTCGGACGAGCGCCCACGCCACAAGTTCTTTCAAATTCGCATGCGCATTACCGCGGCTGATTTGTAACTCCTCCATCACGTCATCCGTCGAGAGCGGCTCCGGGGAAGTCATCAGCAAAGCATGGATCTGCGCCATCGTCCGATTGATTCCCCATTGCGTGCCCAAGGCACCCCACTGACCAACAAATTCGTCCCGTGCGTGCTTTAGTTTATCCGATGTGGCATTCATTGGTTTCAAGTTTTATTGAAAAATCGAAAACCGCAAGAGAAATCCTGAAATAAAAAACGCAGGATCCCGCGTTGACCTTGGAAAACCGAGGAGCAAGGATCGTCTGTCCCACAATTGGCCTAAAACACAACAGGCCTAAAACCTTGTTGCTGTCACCTGACCATCAAACCAACATTCGCATTTTTACCCCATGTCTCCCTTTTACGTCATCGGCCATAAGAATCCTGATACGGATGCGATTTGCTCGGCCATCGGCTACGCCGCCTTGCTGCGGGCTGTGGGCGAGGAGCCGAATGCTATTGCCGCGCGCTGCGGCGAGATTTCCCAGCGCACCAAATGGGTGTTGGAGCGCGCCGGCCTCGATGCCCCCGTGCTCGTCACCGACGTCCGCACCAATGCCGGAATGATCAGCCATCACGACGTCGTCAAGGTCTCCGCTTCGGACACCTTCCTCACCGCATACCGCCGCATGCTGGCCGCCGAGGTCCGCTGTGTCCCGGTCGAAGATGCGGATGGCAACCTCTGCGGCATTCTCCGCTATTTCGATCTGCTCCGGCTCTTGCTTCCCGAAGACACCGAGGGACTCAGCGTGCGGACCGTTCACGCCTCACTCGCCCACCTCGCCGCAACGCTCCAAGCGGAAAGCCTCGGGGCCGATGAACCGCTTCCCGAAGAGGAGGAAGACTTGATCTTGCTAGTTGGGGCCTCGTCCCAAGCCACCGTGGAATCCCGCCTCAAGCAAGCCGCTTTAGATGGCAATCTCGACCGATTCCTAGTCATTTGCGGCGATCGTCCGATCGTCCAGCGATATGCGATCACCAGTGGTGCGCGGGCCTTGCTCGTCACCGGTGAAAACGCGGTTTCCCCGGAAATCCGGCATCTGGCACGGACCAAGAAAGTGGTGCTTCTGCGTTGTGCCCAAGACACAGCCAGCGCATCCACCCTCATCCGTTGCTCGCGCACCGTGCACCACGTGATGGAAACCAAATTTGAAACGATTTGCCCGACCGAGCCGGTTTCCCGCCTGCGTAAACGCCTTTCTTCCTCTGAACAGGATCTCTTCCCGGTGGTGGATCCTGTCTCCGGAAAATTGTCCGGAGTCATCTCCAAATCCGACCTCGTCGATCCACCGCGCATTCGCCTCGCCCTCGTCGATCACAACGAATACGCCCAAGCTGTCAATGGCGTGGAAGAAGCCGAAGTCACCGAAGTCATTGATCACCACCGCCTCGCCGGCGACCTCGTTTCCCGCGAGCCGATCCGCTACCTGAACGAACCGGTCGGCTCGACCTGCACGCTCGTCGGTCGCAAGTTTTTCCACCGCGGTTTGATGCCCGCGCCCGGCGTGGCGATGTGCCTCTGCGCCGGTATCGTTTCCGATACTCTCTGCCTCACCTCGCCGACAACTACTTTGTTAGATCGCGAGATGCTCACCTGGTTAGGCGGGGTGGCAGGAGTGGATCCGAAAAAATTCACCGAAGAATTTTTTGCGGTCGGCTCGCTGATCGCCAATGGCACGCCGGAAGAAATTATCAATGCGGACCGCAAGGAATTCACCGAGCAAGGCCAAAGCGTGAGCATTTCCCAAGTCGAGGAACGCGACCTGCACGGTTTCGAGGCGCGTCGCAAGGAGCTCGAGGAGGTTCTTCACAATCTTCACAAAGAGCGCCATTATGATCTCACGTTGCTAGCCGTCACCGACGTGGCGTTGCATCACAGCATGGTGCTCGCCATCGGGCAGGAAGCCGCGCTCTCCAAGCTGCCCTTTGAGCGGGTGGATGGTTCACTTTTCCATGCGCCCGGCGTCGTCAGCCGCAAACGCCAGATTTTCCCTGCCGTCTGCGAGGCGATCCAGCATTCGCAGTGAGGGCCGAATACCGGTCTTCATTTCACCGCGAATTTCCGGCCGCGGCCGGTTTCCCACGCGCTGCGCGCACTGTTGTAGAGCCCCGTAAGTTCCTGCTCGGAAAGCACCCGGTATTCGATTTGCCGGGCGTGCGTGGTTTCAGGAAATTTTTTGACCACCATATTCTGAACATCGGTCCCCGCAGTCTGGGCGGCACTCTCCAAGATTTCACGCCCACGCCCCACCAAGCGACCGGCCGCCGCACCCGCCGAGTTGCCCACCTCATCGGTGATCGGCTTGATGAAATAAAACCGAACTAAGGCCTGGCCAAGTGCATCGATAGTGACTTCATCGACGATCAACGCGCCATCCAGCACATACTTGTGACGACTGATGGCCGAGATGCGATCCAG
>CAYRLT010000702.1:0-5858 GCA_964425095.1 uncultured Luteolibacter sp. | reverse complement strand
CAAGCCCCGTCAAATCAAAGGACGGGCAAGGGCGAAGTTTAAAATCCGAAATGGCGGCAAACCGCCAAAAGTCCGGGAGCAACCGAAAATCATCGAATTAATCCGCAAATGCGCTTAAGTGGCCAGTATTGGGCGGTCCGCACGGAGGACTCGGATCGGGTATTTGGCGCGCTTCTCTGCGGACGAAACGTGCGCTTCACGGTGAAACACGGAGTTTGCCGGATTATCGAACTCCCGCCTGCGCCTGCCCTCACTTTTTCGACTCCTTGCAGGATACGGCTTTGACGTGCGCGTCGGATCGTCCATGCTCACCGCGCCATGAGCTTTTCCGGTACCTTCACCGCTCTTATCACTCCGTTCCGCAACGGAGCCATCGACGTTCCCGCTTTTCAATCCCTCATCGAACGCCAAATCGCCGGCGGCGTGGATGGGATTGTTCCGGTAGGGACGACCGGTGAGTCACCCACTCTCGATACCGACGAGCACATCGAAATCATTCGCCTCGCCGTCGAGTTTGCCGCAGGCCGCTGCGAAGTCATCGCCGGCACGGGTGCCAACGCCACAGCCGAAGCCATCGAACTTACGGTAGCTGCGGAAAAGCTCGGCGCCACCGGCACGCTCCAAGTTTGCCCGTATTACAACAAGCCCTCGCAGGAAGGCCTTTACCTCCATTTCAAAGCCATCGCTCAAGCCACCAGCCTGCCGATCATGCTCTACAGCGTGCCGGGTCGCTCGGTGATCGAAATCTCCACGGAAACCATTGCCCGTCTGGCTGCGGAGTGTTCTAACATCACCGCCGTCAAGGAAGCTGGCGGCTCTGTGGACCGCGTCAATCAACTCATCCAAGCCGTTCCTGAAGGATTCAGCATCCTCTGCGGAGATGATCCGCTCACGCTGCCATTCATCGCTTGCGGAGCGGTCGGTCTGGTTTCCGTTGCGTCCAATCTCATTCCCGACGTCATCGCACGTCTCGTCCGTGCCTGCCTCAACGGCTCGTTCGACGAAGCCCTGGTCATTCAAAAACAATACTATCCGCTGATGCGCGGCCTGATGACGCTCGACGTCAACCCGGTCCCCATCAAGACCGCTGTCGCCCTGCAAGGCCACTGCACTGCAGAGCTCCGTCTGCCGCTCGCTCCACTGAGCGTGGACCACACGACCAAGCTTACCGCCCTGCTTGAATCCTATGGCTTGCTCTGAAGCCGAAACGTGTTAGTATAACCGCACCGTTCTCTTCCTCCACTCGGAATCCACCATCGTAATTTCCATCATCAACAACCGCTACCCCATTACCACCATGGCCAAACTCTTCATTCCTGGACCTATCGACGTTTCAAAAGAAACTTTCGCCGCCATGAGTCGGCCGATGATTGGCCACCGCGGTAGCGAGTTCGAGTCACTCTACGCATCCACCCAGCCCGGCTTGCAGGAGCTTGGCGGCACCACCCGGCCGTTTTTCCTCTCCACATCCTCCGCATGGGGGATCATGGAAGCCTCGTTGAAAAATCTCTGTGCGAAAAAAGTGCTCACCCTCTGCTGCGGCGCGTTCTCGGACAAGTGGTTCAGCGTTGCCAAGAGCATGGGCCTAGCCGCCGATAAAATCCAAGTCGAGTGGGGCGAGGCGATTTCACCGGAAGTCGTCCGCGCGAAACTTGAGGAAGGCGGTTTCGATCTCGTCACCCTCATCCATAACGAAACCTCCACCGGCGTAATGAACGATGTCGCAGGCATCGCCAAGGTCGTGAAATCCTTCCCCGGAGTCTTGTTTGTTGTGGATGCGGTTTCATCCTTCTCCGCCGTGCCCATCGCCATGGACGAACTCGGCATTGATGTGTTGCTCGCTGGTGTCCAGAAAGCGCTCGCCCTGCCACCCGGCCTCACGGTCTTCGCCTGCTCCCAAGACGCTCTCGAACGCGCCGAAGGCATGCCGAATCGCGGCTACTATTTCGATTTCATCGAATTTGCGAAAAACGCGGCACAAAACAACACACCCTCCACACCGGCCATCTCCCTCATTTTCGGTCTTCAACACATCCTTGGTGTCATCGCCGCCGAAGGTGTGAATAACCGCTATGCCCGCCATGCAGCGAACAACGCCATGATTCATGAGTGGGGAAATCGCCGTGGCTTCAAAAACTTCGCACCCGAAGGCAGACAATCAGTTTCACTTACCTGCTTCCACACTCCGGCCGGCTTCGAACAATCCGCCTTTATCAAGACTCTCAACACCAAGCACGGATTCGCCATCAACGGCGGCTACGGCAAGATCAAGGGACTCACCTTCCGCATCTCCAACATGGGCAATGAAACCCCAGCCACCATGCAGGAACTCATCGATGCCATGGACGACGTGCTCGGTTGATGCTTCTGATTAAACCTTGGCCTTGTGGCTGCGAGGGGCTGGCATCGGCCCAATGCCTGATATGAATCCGTTGTCGGAGCGCGTGCATATTGCGAGCTGCTGAATGACGGACATGCTGTCAGGCGAGTCGCTTCGCAAAAGACGGGATGAGACGCAAGACTTGAAGACGCAAGACCCAAGACCCAAGAGAAGATGACTGGAGCGCCAAGACGGGATGAATGAGAAATTTTGGATTTTGGATTTTGGATGAGCTTTCTCACCGGCCATCATCCCCAAAGCAAATTCTTAGCATTCTGGTAGACCGGTTCTCAAAAGTCTATTTGGCTTCGGTCGGACTCAGGTGCTTGCGAATGGAATCGCGCAGCGCCTCGACTTCCTCGAGTTCGATGGTGCGTATGCTGATCGCCCCGGCTTCGCCGGCTATTTCGGAGAAGGCCGCTTCCGCGTCGGTTAGAGCCGGTTTCCATTGCTCCATGGCCGCATAGACCTTGGCGCGCGCAAGCAAGTGGCGGACGTGGATCTTCGGCATCGGCAATTGGCTTACGTTGCCCTTGGCATCAGTGACCGTCGGTGGCTCGGTGGGTATCAACGTGAAGGCGATGCGTTTGGCGGTTTCCAGATCTCCTTTGGCGATGGCATCGGTCACATTCTTCTCATCCTGCCAGGTGATCAGGTTGGTGGCAGCATGTATGATATTCATACGGTTCGATCCGGCGATGGTGCGATCCGGGCGGATGACCACGGCATTGATTGATTTAGGGGTATTGAAGAGTCCAAGGGATCCGGTTAGCAAGTGGTTCAATTCGGGGGGAACCAAAACCACCGGGCATTTGATCACTCTGCTGCCGATCATTTCCTTCGTCTTGGAGGCATCTCCATCGAGAATGGCGAGAACGACCTGCACATCCCCAAACTTGCGAGCCTCGGCCATCATTGTCAGCGTGTTGACGATTGACTCCGGGTTGGGTGGTCCGCTTTTCCCGCGTTCCGTAGGCCATGGTGAAGCAAATACCACCACTGTCCATTTGCCGGCCTTGTCGTCCGGAATCTGGATGGTGCCGCCATCGAGGGTTGGCAAGGTGACTTGGAAAGTCCTCCGGGCCTCATCCGGAGCGCCGCGTGTATTGGCATAATCCTGACGGAACCCCGGCACTCTACCGCCCGAATAGGGAGGCAGGTAAAGTGAGTGGCGATGGTCGCGATCGAGCAGATAGTTGACGAAGCTCGTCATTGCCGGATTGCCCGCATGCTCCTTGAGGATCGTCTTGCGGTGTTGTTCGAAGTCCACCGGATTGCCGACTTCAAGGGCCAGCAATGCGGCGGCGGTGATGTTAGCGCCACTGGTCTTGCCTGCGAAATTGAGGAAGACTTCGCTGGCGTCCCGTTGTTTCAATACCGTGGGGTCGCGCAGGGATTCCCGGGCCAGACAAAGGCGGGCAATCACATCGGTGCCGTCGGGATGAGGAGCTGCGATGGCAGCCTTGGCAATCTCGATCGCCTGACTGAAATGGCTTGCTACTGTCGGTTCGAGTTTTGCGAGTCCCTGGAGGGCTACGATCAGGCGGTTGCGCACGATCCAGAGGTCCGGAGCCTGTGGGTGGGATGCAATCACTTCCTGGCTGGATTTTACGACCGCTTCGAATTTTGTCCGCACTTCTGCGGCAGGGGTAGTGAACCGCAGTGGCGGTGCGATGAAGCCATCTTGAATGGCGCGCAGTTTGTCTTCAGGCACGCATTGGGCGTCGCGTTCGATTTTCGCATCCGGAGAAACCATGCGCAATTCGGGTGGAGCTGACGGATCGAAGGGTGTGCAGGGATCCACCACGAAGCATTCACCGGCGAGCAAGGAGGCAATCTGGGCGATGTAGGGTGGTTCCGTCCATTCACGGGCAAGGGCCGAGCCGAAACTACGCGTGTAGTCGCGAGGCTGTGAAATTGAGGACGACTTGCGAAGGCTGTCGCTCTTGATCAAGGCGCAATATCCGGTCGGAGTGACGGGAAGAAGCGAGGGGTAAGGTCTGCCGCCGGCGTAGGCCCGAAAGACCTGGCTGTTCTCGCCTCCTGGAAAGTGCAGTGCAGTCCAATCCAAACCGTTCTTGCGCAGGATTGAGGCTCCAGCATCCGGCAGTTCGTCGAGATTGATGCTGACCATCTCGATGCGGTTTGCGAAGTCGTGTTTGCGTTCTTGCCAGGCCTTGGCCAAGACCGGGAGATCGGCTTCACCATTGTCCCGGGTGGACCAGAAATAGAACATGGTGGTGCGACCCATGGCGTCCATCGGGTAGCGCCATACGCGGCCGTCAGCCGATTTAAAAACCCCGCAAAAGGGAGCTCCAAAGATCTCACCGCCGAGTTTCTCACACATGAAGATGATCATCTCCGGATCTCCCGAGAAGCGCAGTTCCATCTCAGTCCGGAGCTTTTCAATGGCGATGGCATCTCCCTGCTCAAGCGCCAGCAGGGCGGCGGTCTGGAGGAACTTGCGATCGGCAGGCGTGCCGCGGTAGCGGTCGAGAAGACGCATGGTCCCCTGCATCCGCGCCTTGGCATCCGCCCCTGTGCGCGCCATTTCCGTTTGGTTGAGTAAAATATCGGCATTCAACCGGACTTCGGCATAAGTATCGGGTGCTTCCGAGAGCTTGCGGCAGGTTTCCAATATTTCATCACGCAAGGCCCGCGCATCGTCCATGCCGAGCAGCGACTGCTGGCCGCGCAACAAGACCGCAAGCACGATGAAACGGTTGGGTGCGTCGGGATTTTTTTCGACCAATTCCCTGGCATCGCGCAACACACGCTTGATTGCCAACCGCTTGCGGGCTGCGGAGGATTCGTTCTTGGTGGCGGCCCATGCGGATTCGAGACCGGCAATCGATTCCTTGGGAAGATCCGCGGATTGTGCGCGGGTATAACCAGCCAACACTAGCATCAGGTTGGCTGTGCAAAAGAGCGTGAGATACTTGTTGGAAAGATGCGGATGCATGTTGCAGGTCGGGTTGGCAGCTGTGGCCCGGAATAATGCCGATACGGCGTGAGCTTGGTTCTTTATCGTCTTTTCGAAAAAATCAATCCATGGCTGTCATGAAAATTAACAGCTCGCCATGGAGTCTATGCTGGCAACTTCCGGGCCAAGGGTGCAGGTGAATCTTATACAACGGTGCTCAACTTTAGGCCTAAAAACACTCATTCTGTGTGGGTTGTATGCGCACAGGATCACTTCTGTCGAGATGGGTTCTGGCAGGCTGAAATCACTCTCCCGGGCTTGCGCGTTGCCAAATACACGCCTCTCAAGCGTGAATAAGGCTTGTTATGTATTCTGTTAGGCTGAGAACATTTCCATGTTCATCGCAACTCACTGTAAATCAATTGTCGGAAACGTTTTTTTAAGCCCATGTTCGGTTATCTCGATCTCTCACGGTTCAGTCGGAACTGCCCCGCTCTTGCCGATTCGCTGTGGCTTGAAGCGGGCATCCGTCGGTGTCTCGGGCTGTTCCAGAGC
>CAYRLT010000701.1:0-20267 GCA_964425095.1 uncultured Luteolibacter sp. | reverse complement strand
GGTTTCTTTCCGTGCGCGAGTGATAGTCACTCCCCGCCATCCATTTGCCGGCGGCCAGCTCGCCGAAAACGATGCCGTCGAAACCATTGCGCCAACTCTCAAGCGTGAGCACGCTGCCACCGCGTTGCGTGAGGTTCGCGGAGGCGACCCAGGCAACCAGCGTTTTATCCTTGAGCACGCCCTGCCCGGCTGCGTGGGCGATGGGCGCCAGCGTCGCAATAAACAGGGTGGCGATGAGTTTGGTGGTGTGTTTCATAGTGTTGTGTTTCATGGTCATCAAATGATTTTCAGATGGGGGCCGCCGGTGCGCACCGTCGATCCCGCTGGATCCCGGATTTAGGATTTAGGATTTAGGATTTAGGATTTAGGATTTAGGATTTTCAAACATCATGGCGTGGCGACCACCAGGCGGCAGAACCGCATGCCGGAGGGCAGGGTCAGCCGGAACCGGGCCGGATTTGTTAGAACCGCGATGGCCGAATTACCGGGCGACAGCGGGGTCCACGATTGCAGGTTGGCGGAAACCTGGAAGTAATAGGTGGCGGCGGCACTCGGGTCATACGGGATGGTCCAGGTCCAGGTGTCGGCGGTGTTCACCAAATCCGGGAGCGCGGCGGGGCTGGCGGCGGTTCCTCCCATGAAGAACTCGACGCCGTTGGGCACGCCGTTGTGGTTGGAATCCTCGCGCGGATCCGGGCTGGCGCCATTGTTAGAGGCCCAATTGGCGTAGCCGCCCGCCGGCGCGACGCTCAGCTCGAAGTTGTCAACGGTGCCGGTGCCGCCGTTCTTGGCAAACATGACATAATTGGCGGAAGAAACTCCCAATGCCACGGGGCCGCGGATTGACGCGCCGTTGACAAAGTATTCCGCCGTCCAACCCGTCGATGCCGTGTCGAGGACGATTTTCAGATCATGGCCAAGGACGCCATAGGTCTCCAAGCCCGCGACGTTGTGAAGGTACGTGGTGCCACTGCCGTCGGGGTGATTCAGCATCCATGCAGACCAGGTATTGCCATTTCCGTCTGGGATTCCCCACGGGACCACTTCAGTGCCCGACGGCGGCGAAGCAAAGTTGGCGAAACCAAGGGCAAACCAGTCACCGGTGGCCATGGTCGTGGTGAGCGACAGCGTGTATTTGGCATTTGCGGCGACCGCCAGGGGCAGATACACGGCATCTCCGTTGGACCCGACGACGGGGTCGGCCGATCCGTTTGCCTTCCAAGCCGAAGAACCGAGCCAGGTTCCACCGCCGACGGTGGTGCTTTGCCCGGCGAGGTTGACGGAGGCGGAACCGTTGAATCCGTCGGTGTAGATGACGCCGGCGGTCGGCGGGGTGCCGGGGGTGGCGGCGGCCTGCGCGGTATTGGCGCTTTCGCCCGTGGCGTTGGTCGCCGAGACCACATAGTAGTAGGGCGTGCCATTGGTCACACTGGTGTCGAAGTAGTGCGTCGCGGTGGTGGTGGTTCCGATTTGGGTGTAGGGACCGCCGTTGGTCGCGGACCGCTTCACCTTGTAACCGGTCGCCCCGGACGCGGCCGTCCAAGCGAGCAACACCTTGGCGTCGCCCGCGGCGGCCGTCAGGCCGGTGGGGACCGCGGGCGGCACGCCCGCGAAGGTTGCCGCGATCGTGTGGGCGACTGTGACAGGGGCGAAGGTGTAGGTCGTGACCGCTCCCAGATGAATCGTCCCATCCAGCACGACGTCTGATACAGCGTAACCGATGTCCGGGGTGATGGTGTAGGTCGGGGTGGCGTTCAGGGCCACGCTGACGTCGCCGGACGGGTTGATCGAGCCGCCGGTTCCGGCCGTCGCTGTGATGTTGTAGGAAGTGGCCGGAGGAAGTCCAACCTGGAAATTGTCCGTCCAGAGCCGGCTGAAGGTCGTCGTGCCGCCGACACTGACGGCGGCGTTCGAGATGGTATTGTGGGAGCCGCCATTCAGCGTGGCGAGATTGACAGACCCGCGCGAGACCTGATCCACAAACACCTCGATGGTCTTGTTCACATTGTCGAACTTGACCGCGTAGTTGTGCCACGTATTTACCGCAATGCCGCTGGTGAGCCCGGAGTTGATCTCGGATGTCCCGTTGTAGAGCCCGATTTCCGTGGCGGCACCCGACGGCCGGATGAACACCGACAGGCCGCTGCCGCCGATCGTGTCACGAGCACTGCGAGCGCCGATATCAATCCGGTCCAGCGCCTGGTAGGCGTCGAACTGCACCACGAACCGGTCGGAGAGGCCATACTCGATGCCGTAGTCAATACTGGAGCCGCCGGTCTGCGTCATGCCGGTTGCCGTCCCGGCGCCGCTGCCAACGTAGGGCGCGCCATTAGCGCTGACCGTTGCATCCCTGTTAATGGACCACCCTCCAGAAGTCCATGACCGCGCCGGGTTGCCGTAGGAGTTCTCGACGGCGAGGCCACCTGCGGGCACCGGATAGGTCCCGTCCGTACGGTTGGCAATACCACCATACGCGGTTTCCGTGAAGGTATCGCTGTACTGGAGTGTGCCGATCAGCGTCGAGCTGCCTACGGCAACTCCCGCGGGGGTTACGACGGTGACGGTATAAACCTTTTGGGTGATTCCGTTCTGGGCGGTAACGGTGTAGGTTTGCGGGGAGGTGAAATTCCGCGGGGTTCCCGAAACCGGCGAAACGGTGGCGTTGGGGGAAACCGTGCAGGTGGGGTTCAGCGCGGTGACATCCGTGCCGGCCGGCACCGTCAGCGTGACGGCGGTGCCGCTGATCACCCCGGAGGATGCGCCCCAGTTGCAGCCCAGCATGTCGCACGCCGCGCTGGGAGCGGCGGTGCCGTAGGTGATGGCGATGCCGTTGAGCAGAGGCCAATCCTGAGTCGTGGTGGCGGAGGAGATGACCTTGACCGACGTGTCGGCGGGCGTGAACATCTGCCGAATGTCGTATGCCGTGTTGTTGCCGGCCATTCGAAATGTGGCGGACCCGGTAAGCGGAGTTGTGCCATCGGCGCGATAGACCCGCAACGACACGTCTCGCGCTGTCGCGCCCATCGAGTTGACCAACCAGTCCATCTGATATTCCTGTCCGGGGATCAACCCGGTGATCGTGACCGTAATGTTGCCGGGACTCCCGCTGGCGTACCCGGACTTGAGCAGATTGTTCAAGTTCGTGTCGTTGGACGTCGTCACCGCGAAGGTTCCGCCGCTGCCGCCGGTGCCGCCGAGCGAGTAACTGACCGTGAACGCGTCGGCATTGGTGTTGAACATGACATTCTGCACCGCGCCAACGCCCGCTTGGTTGCAGTTGACGGCACCGAAAACGTTGACCCTGGGCGCGAAGCCCTCGCCCGAATCGCCTCCTGTGAGGGGGATGATCGGGTTGAATGCGACGGTGACGGTGTAAACCTTTTGGTTGATTCCGTCCTGGGCGGTGACGGTGTAGGTTTGCGGGGTGGTGAAATTCCGCGTGGTTCCCGAAACCGGGGAAACGGTGGCACCGGCGGAAACCGTACAGGCGGAGTTCAGCGCGGTGACATCCGTGCCGAACGGCACCATCAACGTGACATCAGTACCGCTGATCGACCCGGAGTATGCCCCCCAGTTGAAGCTCAGCATGTCGCACGCCGTGCCGGGCGGGATCTTGGTCACGGTGACATGGTACACCTTGGTGGTTCGGTCTTGCGCGGTGACGGTGTACGGCACCGGAACCGTTGCGGAGTTGCTGAAGTCCACTGTGCTCCCCGAGGCCGGGCCCACCGTGGCGAAGGGGGACACCGTGCAGGTGGGATTGAGGGTCGTGAGATTCGTGCCGTATGGCACGACCAGAGTGACATTGGTGCCGTTGATGACGCCGACATTGCCGCCCCAGTCGAACGACAGCAGGTCGCAGGCCGGGCTGGCCACGGCGGTCGTGAACTGCCACACGGCGCCCTTGCCGATGGTGCTGCCGTCCACTTCATCGATGCGCCAGAAATACGTGCGCACGGGATCCAGCAGGCCGGTGATCTGCCACGAGGTATTGGATGTGCGGCCGAGGTAGATTCCCGGAGTGCTGACGGATGCCGCGGCCACGGCGGCGGCGTCCGTGCCGAAATAGACGTCGTGCTGGTAGCGTGCCCGGCCGGCCGCCCAACTCAGCAGCGGCAGTGGGGTGACGCCGGTCTGGCCGGCAGTCGGAGCGAGCTGGCTGGCCGGCAGCATGCCCGGCGCTTCATACAAATCGGTCACCTCCGTGCTTGTCAGCGCCTTGGTGTAAATGCGCAAGTCGTCGAAGGCGCCGGCGGGTGCGGCATACATGTTCCCCCCGTCCAGATTCTGTCCGCCCAGGTTCGCGCAGTTCGAGCCGAAGACAAACTGGCCGGCCGGCAGCGTCCCTGCGGCGCTCGAGTATTTCACCCCGTTGACATACAAATGGACCTGTTGGTTTTCGCGGTCGATCTCGCCCACCAGATGGTACCAAATCCCCGGCTGCGGCGTGATGCCCGAGTCCACAATCACCGGGTAGCCGTGCGGGCCGTACATTTGCACCACGAAAAAGAGCGTGTTGTTCTTGATGCCGAGCACGATCCCCCCGCCGTCGCCGAACCCGCTCGAAGTGATGTTGTGTTTTCCGTACAACATGTGGAAATCATGAGTCACGTCCATGTTGCCGGTCATCGGCAACACATCCGGCTTGTACCAGAACGATACCGACTGGCTGCGGTCCATCGCATCGTAGGAGTAGCTCGCGATCGGGTCCGGTGTCGGATTGCCCGTCCAGGGATTGGGGTTGCCAAACGTCAGGCGGGGCGAACTGGCAAAGATGCTGACATAGCCGCTGAAATGGATCGCGCCGCCCACGCCGCCCACGCCCGGCACCCGGTCGGTGGCGAACGAGCCGTTGCCGGTCAGCGTGCCCTTGCGGCCGCCACCGCTGGTGTCCAGCGCGCTGACGCCGGTGGTTTCGTCGAACGGATAGCGGGCGACCAGGGGGGTGTTCGGATCCACCACCAGCACCCGCACGCCCGACAGGCTCTTGAAACGGCCCGACGGGTCGCCGACATAATACCGGAACACGTCATCGCCGTGGAAGCCCGCCGGCGGCGTGTAGCGCAGCACGCCGCCGCCGAGGTCGGTCACCGTGCCGCCCCGTTCGCTCGGGTTCTGGAACGAGACGATGGGCAAGTCCGCGCGGCTGGTGGTGTTGGCGTTCCAGTCGTTGAGCAGCACGTCCACGCTGACGGGGGTGTTGACGTTGGTGCTCACCAAATCCTGGTTGGCGCGCGTGGGCACCGGCGTCCGGTAATAGACATAGCCGGCGCTCTTCAGGTACCCCCGATTGGCGCGGGCCGCAAGGCAGCGGTATAAATCCACGCCGTTCATCTCGTCGCCTCCGCCGGTATGTTCCGTGTTGCGCATGCTGCCCTGATAGTCCTGTTCCCCGCAGAAGTCCGGGCCGCCCAGGCTGTGGCCCAGCTCGTGCACCATGGTTTCGCCGCTCATGTCTTCCGGATAGTCGATGACCCACGAACCGCCGGAGACCCCCCAATCGCCCGTCCAGCACATGATGTCATGGGCTATGTTGCCCCAGACCGCCGAGGTGTCCACCGGGCCGGCCGCGTAGGTCTGGATGCCCGAGGCCTGGATCTGATAGGAAACGCCGCCGTCGCGCGCGGCGACGTAGTCGGCTTGGTTCACCGCGCTCTCCATGCCTAACAAAGCGTAGGCGATGCTGTTGCCATAGGTCCCGAGCGAGTACGCGTTGGCCGAGCAGACCAGCCGCACCCGGTTGAGCGGCATCGTCACCATGTTGTTATACGGCGGCGGCCCGCCGAAGTTCTGGGTCGCGCCCAGGTTGTTGAACCAGTTGGCGGGTGGTGCGGGCGCGCTCACCGGCTCGTTGGCCGCGGGCGCGTAGACATAGCCGGTGTTCACCGTCTGGCCGGTCAGTTGGAGCGACCAGATCACCCAGCTATATCGGTTGGACGACTCGTAGGGGTCGCTAACAATCGCCGCGGTGCTGTCGCGGCAGCCATAGTTGACCTTCGCGAACAGGGTGCCGTTCGGCCGCACGCCGCCAATGACCATCCCGCCGTCCTCGACCACCCGGCCGCGGTAGGTGGTGACCTCCGGCACCTGGCTGGCCGGCAACACGGTATAGGTCGTCGGCGAACTGTAGATGCGCGCTTCCCAGTTCGGCGCGCGCAGGCTGTAACGGTCGAGTTCGAGGGTCGCCGGCGCGTTGGTGTGCGGGTTGGTGGTGACCACGGTGAGGTGGTCCGGCAGCGCCGACGCCGGCACCGCCAGCAGCAGCGCCGCCATGGCCACCACGGCCGCGGGACAAAGGGTAGAGTGATTGCGGAGGTTCATTGAAGGGTGGGAAGGAAGTGCGGGGCCACCGGTGCGCACCGGCGGCCCCTGGATCCCGGAGAAAACCCATTAACTCCGGAAAGGGATGAAGACTTCAGGATCGTGGATCGTGGATCGTGGATGGTGGATGGTGGATGGTGGATGGTGGACCCTTCCATCTCATATCGTCGATCCCCTATCTCCGATCCTCTATCTCCCGGATTACGTTATCAGTTGTGGAAAAGGAGAGGGGAACGGGCGGTTCGCCCGTTGGCCCATGGTGATCACGGGCGGGCCGCCCGTTCCCCTCTTGTGAGAAGGTGGGCCGCCGGCTCGCACCGGCGGCCCCCATGAATCATCTGGCCGATTTCGGGGTTGAAATGTCAGATTTGTGATTTCGGATTGCGGATTTTCCAATCTTACGGCGTGATCACCACCAACTGGCAGAACTTCTTGCCGGTGCCGGCGGGCAGCGTGAATTGGATCCGGTCCGGACTGGTGAGCACGGTGATGCTCGCGTCGGGCGGCACGATGTCCGTCCAGCCCGACAGATCGTCGGAGACCCGGAACTTGTAGGTGGCCAGGGCCGCCGGATCATACGGGATGGTCCAACTCCAAGTGCCGGCGGTGTTCACCAAAGCCGGGAGCGTGGCGGGGCTGGCGAGTGTCCCTCCCATGAAGAACTCGACGCCGTTGAGCACGCCGTTGTGGTTCGAGTCCGCGTTCGCACCTCCGCTCGCGCCGTTGGTGGTCTCCCATGTGCCGTAACTGGTGCCGGAGGCAGCGGGAGTTCCCGAAACGGCAGCGCTGGCCGCGCCGTCGCCGACCGAGTTCACCGCCAGGATCTTCACCTGATAGGTCGTGCCGTTGGTCAGGCCGCTGATCAGGATCGGGCTGGTGGTGGAAGCCGGCGAAACCGCCGTGAAGGTGCCGCCATTGTCCGTCGAATACTTGTAGTTGGTGATCGCCGAACCACCGTCCGAGACGGGTGCCGTGAAGGCCACGCTCAAGGTGCCGTTGCCGGGAGTGATGCCGGTGATGGTCGGGGCCGTGGGCGCGGTGGCGGAGGACACAAAGGTGCAGGTCAGTTTGATGTTCGAGGCTTCCTGATCTTCAAATCCGGCCGCCTGGATGTGATAGGTGGTGCCGGCGGTCACCGTCATCGTCAGGGTTTCCTCCTCCCCGGCATCCTGCGGATTTCCGTCAGGCAAGCCGGGCACTGCCGTCAGCGCACCGACCGCAGACCCGGTATAGATCCCGAGCATCGCGTCCCACTCGCCGCCGCCGAGCTTGGTGGAGCCCAGAGTGTCGATGGTGTAACTGCCGTCAGACGGCGCGGTCCACTTGAACCAGACGGTATGGGTCGCTCCATTGATATCGGGTTCGTCCGTTTCCAGGGTGGCATATCGGTTGCCGGTGCCGGTCTGGATGCCACTGGTGCCCGGCAAGGCGATCGCATCGGCAAAGTTGTCGTTCGGCGGGGGGCTCGGGACGACGAGCGTCACCTGATAGACCTGCTGGGTGATTCCATTCTCAGCGGTGACGGTGTAGGACACCGGCGTGGTCACCGAGTTGGTGAAGTCCTGCGGCCCGGTCGGCGCGTAAGTGGCCCACTGGGACACGACCACGATTGGAGTGAGCGCGGAGACAGGCGTGCCGGGCGGAAGGGTGACCACGACCGTATTCGGCGAGCCCGGGGTGATCGTGCCGGATACTCCGGCCGCCTCGAAGCTCACCATGTCGCAAGCCGTGCTCGGCGCCGGCGTTCCCGATACGGCATCGCTGGGCGTGCCGTCGCCGATTGAGTTCACCGCCAGGATCTTCACCTGATAGGGGGTGCCGTTGGTCAGGCCGCTGATGAGGATCGGGCTGGTGGTTTGACCGGCAGATGTCCAACTCGTGCCATTGTCCGTCGAATACTTGTAGTTGGTGATCGCCGAACCACCGTCCGAGACGGGCGCCGTGAAGGCCACGCTCAAGGTGCCGTTGCCCGCCGTGATGCCGGTGATCGCCGGGGCCGTAGCCGTGGTGGCGGCATAGGTGATGGCGACACCGCAGACCAAGGGATAGAAGGTACCGGTGTATTTGACCTGCACCGTGCCGCCCGACGGCGCGGTGAAGGTTTGCCGGACGTCATAGGCCGGAGAGAGAGAGGGACTGCCACCTAGTAGATCAACCTGCACATTGGCGGTCAACGGCGTGAGGCCGTTCCAGACCTGCACGAATTCGGTACGGCCAATACTGCCCATGGCACCGATGAAGGAATCCAACTGGTATTCGCGTCCCGCGGTCAAGCCGGTGACGGTGGCCGTCATCGAACCGCCGGTGTAATACCCTGCGGTGAATACCTTGCCCAGGTTCGTGTCGTCCGTCGTGGTCATGGTGAAATTCGCGCCGCCGCCGGTGGTCGCGCCATTGCCGGTCATGGTGACGGCACTCGCGTTGGTGTTGAACGCCACGCCTTGCACCGGCCCCACGCCGGTCTGGTTGAAACTCACCGCGGCATGGACGGCGCTCATGGGCGCGAAGCCCTCGCTGGCGTCGCCGCCGGTGAGGATGATGACCGGGTTGCTCATGAAGGTGGCCGCGATGGTGTGATTCGCCTGCACATTGGTAAATGTGTAGGTCGTGACCGATCCCAGATGAGTCGTCCCATCAACCACCACGTCGGCCACCACGTAGCCGGAGTCCGGCGTAATGGTGAAGGCCTGGCTGCCACGATGATCCACGCTGACGCCTCCGGTCGGAGAAATGGATCCATTCGCGCCAGCGGATGCCGTGATGGTGTGCGGGGACACAGCGACGAAGGTGGCATCGATCGTGTGGGCGGCGGTGACAGGGTCGAAAGTGTAGGTCGTGACCGCTCCCAGATGGGCCTCCGAGCCGGTCCCCGCATCCACTACCACGTCGGCGACGTCGTAACCGATGCCCGGCGTGATGGTGTAGGTCGGGGTGCTGTTCTCGGCCACACTGCGAACGCCGGACGGGCTGATGGAGCCACCGGTTCCAGCCGTCGCGGTGATGTTGTAGAGAGTGCCAGGAGGGTTGTAGGTGATGGCGACACCACTGAGTAAGGGAAAGGAGGAGACGCCGATCTTGGCCTGCACCGTGCCGCTCGGCGGGGCGGTGAAGGTTTGTCGGACGTCATAGGCCGGAGAGACACCCCCATCGGAGGCGGGGCCCACGTTGGTGAAAGTATCGGGACCGGACAACAAAGTGGCTCCGTCCCAGATGTTCAAGGTTTCGGAGCGCGATGTCGGACTGCCCACGGTACCGATGAAGGCATCGAACTGGTAGGTGACTCCCGGAGTCAAGCCGCTGATGGCGACCACTAAATTACCGGCAGGGTCACTGCCAACCAATCCACGAGTGAATACATTGGCCAGGTTTGTGTCGTCCGTCGTGGTCTGGGTAAAGTTCGCGCCGCCGTTCGGGCCGATGATCGCCCAATAGCCGCTCGCGGCGATGGCACTCGTGTTGGTGTTGAAGGTCACGCCTTGGACCGCCCCGGCGGTCTGGCCGAAACTCTGCGCGGCGAAGACAGTACTCAGCGGCGCGAAGCCCTCACCGGTGTCGCCACCGGTGAGGGTGATGACATCGGCCGACGCCCGGCTGCCGCCGACGAGCATGACCAGGCCAGCGGCCAGCAAGGCGGCCCGCGCGAACGGGGCGGGAAGGTGCCTGCCTAAGAGATTGCGGATCGTGGATCGCGCATCGCGGATCGTGGATCGTGGTGTGATGATGGTGTTTTTTGTGGTTGGCGTTTCGGTTTGGGATTTGCGATTTGGGGTTTGTGTTGTTAGCAGATCCGGCGGCGGCGCAGCATCAAACCGGCCAGGGCCAACGCCGCGACGCTCAGGGTGGGAGGCTCGGGAACAGTCGACACGACGACACCACTGAGTAAGGGAAAGGAGGAGACGCCGATCTTGGCCTGCACCGTGCCGCTCGTCGGGGCGGTGAAGGTTTGTCGGACGTCATAGGCCGGAGAGACACCCCCAGCGGAGGCGGGGCCCACGTTGGTGAAAGTATCGGGACCGGACAACAAAGTGGCTCCGTCCCAGATGTTCAAGGTTTCGGAGCGCGATTGCGGACTGCCCACGGTACCGATGAAGGCATCGAACTGGTAGATTTGTCCCGCAGTCAAGCCGCTGAGGGAGATCGTTAAAAGACCGTTAGGGTCACTGCCAACCAATCCATATTTGAATACGTTGGCCAGGTTATCGTCGTCCGTCGTGGTCTGGGTAAAGTTCGCGCCGCCGTTCGGGCCGGTGATCAGCCAATAGCCGGTCGCGGCGATGGCACTCGTGTTGGTGTTGAAGGTCACGCCTTGGACCACCCCGGCGGACTGGCCGAAACTCTGCGCGGCGAAGATAGTACTCAGCGGCGCGAAGCCCTCGCCGGCGTCGCCGCCGGTGAGCGTGATGACCGCGGCCGGCGCCCGGCTGCCGCCGACGAGCACGACCAGGCCAGCGGCCAGCAAGGCGGCCCGCGCGAACGGGGCGGGGATGCGCCTGCCTGAGAGATTGCGGATTGCGGATCGTGGTGTGATGATGGTGTTTTTCATGGTTGGTATTGGGGTTCTTGGTGGTGGATGGATGGTTGGTGGATGGTTGGTTGTGGTTGGTTGGGTGTGGTTGGTTCAGGTTAAATGCTGCGCAGGCGGATACACCGGTGCTGCTTAACTAGAGCACCCTATTCACAGAAAACGGGGCAGGTCTAGGAAAATCCTCAAATTGACGAAAAAAAATTCCGGGCACCGCAGATGACCGGAATTCAAGCGGTCGTTTAATGCCGCATTGCCATCGACCGCCTGGTATCGCGTTTGTTGTCTAGCGAGGCTTCGCCTCAGACCCAAGGCCTCACGACCCAAGATGGAAAACTTGATCCAACAGCAGCAAATTCCCAGCACCAAGGTCTCTAGGGGGTGATCGACAAATCCCTTGTCGCCGCCGTGAGGTGTTCATTCATCGCCTTGCGGGCCGACTCGGGATTGCCTGCCCGCACCGCCGCCAGAACAGCCCGGTGGGCGGCCAGCGCGACATCGACGCCCGAATAGGCGAGGGTCTTGCGACGCGACTGGCGCATAAACCCCACAAGCGTCTCCAGCAGGAGAATGAACACCGGATTTCCGGTGGCTTGGGCCAGAATGTGGTGGAAACGGACGTCCGCCTCGATCCGGGCATCCAGTTCCTTGACAACCGCCAGATCGTGGACCGCGAGTTCCAACTGCCTCAGATGCTCCTGATTCGCCCGCCGGGCCGCCAAGGCCGCGATTTCGCCCTCCAGCGGATGACGCGCCTCCGCCAAATGCAGCAACGACGCCCGGTTACGCCGCAACAGCAAGCTCAGGCTCTCCACGGTGGAGGCCGGGTCCGCGGGTTTCACCCGGGCCATCTTGCCTTGCGACATCTCGACCAAGCCTCGCGTCCGCAGACTCCGCATGGCCTCGCGCAGGACCGTGCGCGACACCGCGAACTGCCGGGCCAACTCTCCTTCCGCCGGAAGTTTCTCCCCAACCTCATACACGCCATCCACGATCCGCTCGGTCAGCTTCTTAAGCACTTCAGTCACCATGTCCACTTCTCCCAGGGGAGTTTTCGCACGCTTGCCGGGTTTGCGTCTGGAAGCCTTGGGTGAACGCGCCGAGTCAGATTGCTCCGCGCCAGCCACCCTTGCGGAGGATGGTTTCAAAATCGTGGTTTTCGCTCTCGGCATGCGAGTGCCATACCTTCCGGACAGTCCTCAGGCAATGCCGGAATCACGCCCAATCCAAGATTCGGGAAAAACCGCGTGAAAAAAAGTCCGAAACGACCCTTGACACTCTATCGTTTCCTATCCTACAAGTTGGCGTGCGTGCGGCATCCCTCATATGAAACTAAATCCTTCGCAGGAGCGACGACTGCAAGTGGCCATGCCCGGCGGCCGGCTGCTGACGTCACCGGCCCAAGTGTCCGGGTATGAATCCGACGGACTGGGATACAAACGCTTCCGCCCGGACGCCGTGGCGATTCCCGCCAATTCCGCCGAAGTGATCTCGCTGGTGAAGCTGCTGAGAAACTGGCAGGTCCCGTATGTCGCGCGCGGCGCGGGGACCTCGTTGTCCGGTGGGCCGGTGGCCGCCCAGGGCGGCGTGCTCATCCACTTGTCGAAACTCCGCGCCATCCACGAGATCAACGCCGCCGATGGCTACGCGGTGGTAGAGAGCGGGGTGGTGCTGAACCACCTGGATGAGGCGCTCAAGCCGCTCGGTCTGTATTATCCGCCCGATCCGTCCACCGGGCCGGTCTGCACGTTGGGGGGCAACGTGGCCGCCAATGCCGGGGGCGTGCATTGTTTCCGCTACGGCGTGACCTGCAACTACGTGCTCGGCACCGAGGTGGTGATGATGGACGGGCAGGTCGCGCGCTTTGGCGGTCCGGCGGGCGGCCGCGGGGCCTGGCGGGATGACTGGAAGCGGCTGTTCGTCGGTTCCGAGGGAACGCTCGGGATCTTCACACGCTTCTGGCTGCGCCTGATTCCGCGACCGGAAAAAGTGTGGACTTTTCGCGCGACCTACGCCGATTTCGAACAAGCGAGCCAGGCCATCCGGCAATTGGCTCGGCACGCCTCCTATCCCGCGGCCATCGAGTTCATGGACCCGCCCTGCGTGGACATGGTCGAGAACAGCCCGATGCGGGTCGGCCTGCCCAAGGGTTCGTTCATGATTCTAACGGAAATCGACGGTCCGGCGGAGTTGGTGGACAGCCGCGTGGACGCCGTGGCCCGGGTCCTGCGCGATTGCGGATCGTCGGACGTGGTTTACAGCAGCGAGGAATCCGAGCGGATGGCGCTCTGGAAAGCCCGCAAGGCCCAAGGCGGCCTGCTCGGGCAGATTAGTCCGGATTTCGTGGTGCAGGATGCGGTGATTCCGAAGGCAAAACTTGGTGAGATGTTAGAGCTGATCTATGCGGAAGCCGGGGCCGCCGGGATCGCGGCGGTGACGATCATGCACGCCGGCGACGGCAACCTCCACCCCGACTTCATGTTCGACGCCCGCAAGCAGGGGGACCTGGAAAAAATCGAGAAGATCGGCAAGAGCCTGATGAAGAAGGTCAGTGAACTGGGTGGCGTCCTTTCCGGCGAACACGGTATCGGCAACGACAAGTCCTGTTACATGGCCGCCCACTTCGGCCGGCGTGGCCAAGCCATGCAACTGGCCGTGCCGGGTCTATTCAATCCCACCCACCAGCTCAATCCCCTCAAGGTGTTCCCGGAAAGGAGGTTCTCGCCATGCTGAACGAATCCGGCATCACCAACGACGACTCGCGGCTGTTCACCCGGTTTTTCGACCCGGTGGACATGATCGCCTGCTTCGCCGCCGATACCCCTCTCAAGGAGGTGAACCAGGCTGCCGCAGAGCACGGGCTGCGCTTCCCGCTGGTTCTGGAGCAGGAGCGCACGCTCCGCGAGCACATGGCCGCTGCGGAATATGCTCCGGCTTCGGCCCGCTTCGGGGCCTACGTCGATAACCTGCCGGGGATGAATTGGCAGTTGCCCTCCGGTTCGCGGGTCCGCGTCGGTGAGCGCGTGGTGAAGTCCTCGACCGGCTATGACCTTTTCCGGTTCCTGCTCCATACCGGCAATGGCTACGGCCAAGCGACCGACTATGTGTTGCGTCTCAGACCGCTGGGCGGTGAGTTATGTGCATGCACCATCACCGGCAATCCGGGCGCGCTGGCCGCAGCCGGTGACCGCATGCGGGCCTCTTCCTGGAACCACTGGATTGACCGCATCGATCAAGTCACCGATGCATCCGGCAAGTCCTGGATTGAAGTTGAAGCCGATTGCCTGCCCGGAGAAACACCCGCGTTTCTCGGGTTCTTCACGTCCGTGACGGCTGCATGCGGTGCGGAATTCCACGTGTCTCCGCCAAGCGGACCCGCGGGACTTCCCGACTTCACGATCAAATCGACGGCAACGCGCCTGACCGGACTTTCCGCCGCCTGCATGCGCGTCATGGGTGGCCATACCCGGGCGCTGTTAGGGAACGGCTTGTTGCTGGTCTATCCGCAGCGGCCGCCGGATCCGGAAATTCTAACAGAACTACGGAACGAGGTCGAACCCCAGGGCGGTCATGTGTTTGGCCGGATGACCCCGGAGCGGGAAGCGGCACCCGGGGAGGCCGCATGGATTCAACAACTCAACCGGGAATGGAGCTCGCTGTGAATCAATCCCAACCCAACGGCGTGAGCCTGAAATCCCAACTCGACGACCCGCTGCGCGCCTGCGTGCACTGCGGGTTGTGCTTGGAAACATGCCCGACCTATCGGCTCAGCGGCGACGAGAACAATTCGCCGCGGGGTCGCTTGTTGCTGTGGCGTGCCGAAGATGAGCAACGGATCACCGGCGACCCATGGACGGATTTCTACACGGATGAATGCGTCGGCTGCCTGGCCTGCGAGTCGGTCTGCCCGGCCAATGTGCCCTACGGCAAGTTGTTGGAAAGCACCCGCCGCCGGCAGGTGGCGGAGGGCAGGACGAAGATTCACTGGCAGGTTGCCGCCGCGGGGCACGCGGTGAAATACCCGGCGTTGTTCAATCTGGCCATGGCCCCCGCGCGCATCCTGCGGGGAGCGGGTTTGCTGCCGCATCCGATGATCTTCCCCGGCAGGCCGGCTGTGTCGAAATCCACGGCCGCCTATGCGCGTGAACTGGTCGCCAAGCACCGGCCAAATGGTCCCACGGTGGCGCTGTTGACCGGCTGCCTGATGGAATCGCTGTTCCGTGAAATCAATTTCGCCACGGTGCGGGTGCTGGTCGAAAACAACGTGCGCGTGCTCATCCCGGAGGACCAGGGGTGCTGCGGGGCGTTCCACGAGCATACCGGCATGCCGGGTGCCGAGGAAATGTTCGAGCGGAACCGCCGGGCCTTCCAGTCCCTCAATGTGGACCGGGTGGTCAGCAACTCCGGTGGCTGCGGATTCGCCCTCTCCAAAGCGCTCGCCGACGGTCCGCCGGTCCAGGACGTGCTCGGTTTCCTGGGTGAAACCGGCATCAAGCCGCGGCCCGGGCGGGACTCCGAGGTCAAGGTGTTTGTCGATTTGCCATGCCACCTGATCCACGGCCAGAAGGCCGATGGCATCCCTTCCAAGGTTCTTGATGCGACCGGCTACGACTGGGAACTGGCCCCCTGCGCCAGGGATTGCTGCGGTTCCGGTGGCGTCTATAACATGCAGAAGCCGGACAACGCCCGCGAAATCCTCAAGGGCAAGGCCGCCTTTCTCGAAGATGTTCCCGCTGATCGCCAACCCATCCTCGCAACCGCCAACCATGTCTGCATGATGCAATGGAATACCGCACGCTCATTTGTGAAACGCCGTTTCCAAGTCCGCCATGTCATCCAGCTTCTTGATCCGGGCGGCACAGCGGAAGAAAGGTAGCAAGCAGCCTCAGAGCTGATAACTGATAACTGATAACTGATACCGCCACCCCATGTCCATCGAACTCGCCATCCTGTTAGTTGCTCTCGGAGGAATCCTTGAGGGCCTGTTTTCCATTCCCGTCACCCGCACTCCCAGGTGGGAATTTGAGAACATCTGGTTCGTTGGTTCGCTGGCGGCACTGGTGATCATCCCCTGGCCGCTGGTTTATCTAACTGTTCCCGACGTCGGGGCGCTTTACCGGTCGGTTCCGTCCGGAGTGCTGGTTGCGGTGATCCTCAGCGGGCTGGCGTGGGGGATCGGTGGAATCTTCTGGGGTAGGGCAATCGGTGCCCTCGGCATGGCACTGGGTGTCTCGTTGCTGATGGGCCTGATCAATGTCTTCGGCTCGATTGGTCCGATGGCGATCTTCGATTCCGCCAAGATCCTCAGCCCCGGAGGCCTGACCTTGCTCGGCGCGCTCGCCATCATGATCCTCGGCGTGGTGGTCATCGCCCTGGCCGGCCGCCGCAAGGACGAGGAACTGCGGAAGAGCAACTCCGCCGGCAACACCCCGTTCTGGCTGGGACTGCTGTTCTGCCTGCTTTCCGGCATCCTGTCCGCCGGGGTCAATTTCGGTTTTGTGTTCGGTGCACCGCTGGCTGCGGAGGCCGGAAAATCCGGGGTGCCCGCCTTCGCCCACAGCTTCGCGGTGTGGAGTTTGGTGTTCACCGCCAACTATCTGGTCAACGCGATCTACGGACTGGTGGTGATGCTCAAGCGCGGCACCCTGCGCAAGCTCGTGACCGACGGGTGCCCGTCCTATTGGCTCGGGGCGGTGTTCATGGGACTCGCGTGGCCCGGTGGAATCATCGTTTACGGCATTGGTGCCGGCGGCATGGGCAGTTATGGTGCCTACGTCGGATTTCCCATGATGATCCTCACCTCCATCCTCGCCGGCAATGCCGCCGGTGCCCTCGGCGGCGAGTGGCGCGGCACCAGCATGAAGCCACGCCGCACCATGGCGGCTGGCATCCTCATTCTTTTCATCGCTTTCGCCCTGCTCGGCTACTCCAACCAATTGCTTGCACACCCCTGATTCCGGCATCTATCTTCCCTTTCACATGATCGACGCCCACATCCATCTCTGGGACCTCAACCGCCTTGACTACCCCTGGCTCGCAGGCGTTCCAGCCATCAACCGGACATATCTCATTGCCGACTACGATCAAGCCCGAGGCATCAATGAAGTCGAGGCGATGGTATTCGTGCAATGCGAGTGCCAGCCCGAACAACACCTTGACGAATTGAATTGGGTGCGTTCCCTCGCCGACGCCGACCCGCGCCTCGCGGCCATCATCCCCTGGGCACCGCTAGAAGATGGTGACGCCGTGGCCGGGACACTGGCCGGCATGGCCAAAGACCCGAGGGTCAAGGGAGTCCGACGGATCATCGAGTTTGAAACGGACCCCGGTTTCTGTGTCCAACCCGGATTCATCCGGGGAGTGCAACTCCTGGGCGAGAACGGCCTGCATTGCGAACTGACCATCGCCCCGGAACATTTCCCGAACGTGATGCGCCTCATCGCGGCCTGCCCGGACACCCGCTTTATCCTCGACCACATCGGCAGCCCGCACATCGCGAAAGGAGAACTCCAGCCGTGGAAGGATTACCTGCACGCCTTTGCCAATTCGGGCCCACACTCCTGCAAGTTCTCCAATCTCGTCTGCAACGCCGAGCTCGAACATTGGACCCTCGATGATCTCCGGCCGTTTGCCGACGCCGTGATTGAGGCCTTCGGTCCCGACCGCATGATCTGGGGCAGCGATTGGCCCCACGCCCTGCGTGCCGCCACGTGGCCAATCTGGTTCGATGCCGCCGACCAACTCACCGCTCATCTGGGTACCGCGGCCCAACAGAAAATCTTCCACGACAACGCCAAAGCGTTTTATCGAATCTGAAATGCCGGCTCTAACCAATAACCAATAACCAATAACCAATAACCAATAACTTCCATGCACACACCCATCCCGGTCCACCAACCTGTCCCCAATCGCTTCCATGGCAAGGTCGCCATCGTCACCGGCGGCTCGTCCGGTCTCGGCCGCGCCATCGTCGAGGAATTTTGCAAGGAAGGAGGCAAAGTCCTGTACACTGGCGTAAGCGAGGCCGGCGTAGCCACCAAGGCGGTCTTTGACTCAGCCGGTTACGAAACGATCTTTTTGCGCGGCGATATGGCCGAGGAGGAATTCTGCATGGAAACGGTCGCCCGCACCCTGGAGACCTACGGCGCCGTCAACTATCTGGTCAACAACGCCTTCGCCTTCACCGCCAAGGCGATCACGGCGACCACCAAGGATTGGATGCGCAGCTTCACCGCCGGACCGCTCGCCTACGCCCGGATGGTTCAGAATGTGCTCGAACCCATGAAGGCCGCAGGCGGCGGGGCCGTCGTCAACATGTCGAGCATCTCGGCCCATATCGCCCAAGTGGACCGCTGGACCTACAACGCCGCCAAGGGCGCCGTCAACCAACTCACCAAATGCCAGGCACTCGACCTCGCGCCCTACAACATCCGTGTCAACAACGTCGATCCCGGCTGGATCTGGTCGAATGAAACCGACAAGGCCGCCAACATGGACGGCGGTGGACGCGCCAAGTGGGATCCGATCTGGGGCAAATACCACATGCTACGCCGCATGGGGCAGGCCATAGAAGTCGCCCGGCCCACCCTGTTCCTGCTCAGCGACGACGCATCGTTCATCACCGGCACCACCCTCATGGTCGATGGCGGCTACTGCTCGATGGGTCCTGAGGGGCTGGGCGAGACGGCGGTGATCGCCGGGTCCGACTGAGCCAAGCGAGAACTTGACATCGGAGAGTCCATCCATCAACACCATCCATTCATGAAGCTTCAGGGCATTTTCACTCCTAACATTGTTCCCTTCCACGACGACCAGACCGTCAACGAGGGTGAGTTGCGCCGCTACATCTCCTGGCTGATCGACAAGGGGGTGACGGGGCTCTATCCGAATGGCAGCACCGGGGAGTTCATCCGTCTGAGTTTTGAGGAACGCATGCGGGTGGCGGCGATCGTCGCCAGCGAGGCAAGAGGCCGGGTGCCCATCCTTTCGGGTGCCGCCGAGCCGAACATTGAAATGGTGTTGAAGGCCTGCGCCCACTGCGCGGACCTCGGCTGTCAGGCGGTTTCGGTCACAGGGCCGTATTACTTCAAGGTGTCACAGGAAAGCATCGAGCATTACTTCCGCCAGCTTGCAAAGAATTCACCCATCGACATCATTCTATACAACATTCCCCAGTTCTCCAATGAGATCAGCGTGGAAGTCATCCGCCGGCTGGCTCTCGATTGTCCCCGCATCGTCGGCGTCAAGGACAGCAGCCGCGACATGCCGCGCTTCATGAACACGCTCAACAAGATCAAGCCGCAGCGTCCGGATTTCACCTGTCTGATCGGCTGCGAGGAGATCCTGCTGCCAACCCTTCTCATGGGCGGCGACGGCGGCACGATCGCCACCAGCGGCGTGGCACCCGAAGCCGTGATGAAACTCTATCAGAGCTTCCTGAAGGGCGACATGGCCGGGGCGCGGCGTATTCAGTTCAAAATGTTGGAACTCATCGAAACCATGCTGGCCGCCGGCAATTTCCCGGAGGGATTCCGCGAGGGGGTCAATCTGCGGGGATTCAACGCCGGGCGCGCCCGCCAACCGATGAGCCCCACCGAGTCGGTCCACTTCAACAGCATCAGCGGCAAGCTCGCATGCCTGCTCGCCGATTGCGGGTTTGCCGAGGCTGCAACGCATTGTTCCAGGAACGCCTCCGCTGCAACGGATTCGGGCGGGGAATCGGACTTGTCCCTGGCCCGAGTCGATGTCGAAAAGATCGTTCGCGCCGTAATTTCAAATTACACCTACGGTTGATTCAGAATGTTTACTTCAAATCCATATTCTTTCATTGACGGTGGTGGGACCATCAACGACCGCAACGCGATGGGCGCAAAGCTGACATGGAGCCCATGCCGGGGGCACGATGATGGCGAGAAATTGCATGAATACCGTCTCATGATTAGGACATAAGGTCCACTCTCAAAGCAGCAGGATCAAAGAACCGGCACGAACAACTCAAATGAGAAATCCTATTCAACCGAAAGCCGACAGAACCCCTGCGAAAGAACGCTTGCGGCCACATCGGTCTCACTCGTTGTTTCCCGGCCCGACGGGGAACCCGCGGGGTTTTGCCCTGGTGATTACGCTTTCTCTCATGGTGCTGCTGACCCTCCTGGCGGTGGGCTTGCTGTCGCTTTCGTCGGTCTCGCTGCGTGCTTCCTCGCAGGGCATGGCGATGGCTGAAGCCCGGAGCAACGCCCGTTTGGCCCTGATGCTCGCGCTCGGGGACTTGCAGAAACAGGCCGGTCCCGACACCCGGGTGACGGCAAGGGCGGACGTGCTCGATGAGAACAACCCGCCGGTGCTCGGAGTCTGGAAAAGCTGGGAAGGAACGGACCACGAAGCCTCCGGCAATTTCGCCGGGCGCCCGGTTTCGCCGGGGGAC
>CAYRLT010000700.1:0-4157 GCA_964425095.1 uncultured Luteolibacter sp. | reverse complement strand
GAGGTGGTCAGTAGCGGCTTCTCCCCGTGACAATTGCTTTGCGTATCTGGCCATGCGGGAAGCTTCCCTCCCTGCGGCCAACTGGTAAATCAAAAAATCTCTTAAGTGGCCAGTATTGCGCGGACCGCCCGGAGGATCGGTCCCTGCCTTCAGCAATATTAAGACAGCAACTCTCAGTTGCTAGAGCGTAGAGCTGATTTACTGGCTGAGCCGATGTCCTACTTCGTTGTCGAGCATCTGTTTCAAATCGTCGAGGCCTTCGCCACTATTCGCTGAAATCGGCAGGACATCCACCTTCGGGAAACGTTGGCGGAATATCTCCAGGTTTTCCGCCGAGCCTTCGAGGTCCATCTTGTTAGCGATCACCTTCCATGGGAAACGCGCGAGGTCGTCATCGTATTCCTTGATTTCACGGCGGAGGATTTCCAAGTCTGAGATTGGATCGCGGCCTTCGCTGCCCGCCATATCGAGCACGAAGAGCAACACGCGGCAGCGCGTGATGTGGCGGAGGAATTCATGTCCCAACCCGCGGTTTTCATGCGCCCCTTCGATCAACCCCGGAATGTCCGCGATCGTGCAACGCCGGAATCCCGGAAACTCCACCACTCCCACTACGGGCTGGAGCGTCGTGAATGGATAGGACGCCACCTTCGGCTTGGCCGCGGAAAGTTGGCCAATAAGTGTGGATTTTCCCGCATTCGGGAAACCGATCAACCCGGCATCGGCAATCCGACGCAGCTCCAGATAAAAAACCCCGAGCTCCCCAGGAGTGCCGAGTGTGTGCTCCACCGGAGTCCGATTGGTCGCCGTTTTGAAATTCCAGTTGCCATCGCCGGGTTCGCCACCCTTGCAGAGAATGAACTCCTGGCCGGGTTCGGTCAGGTCGGCGATCGGGTCCATTTCGATCCCCTCATCGCTGCGCTCGAAATCGACGGCCTCCTGGACGGTCGCCGCGTTGGCGCGATAAACCACGGTGCCCGGGGGCACGCGACCAACAATCCGCTTGCCGCTCTTGCCAGTTTTGCGTCCGCCCGCCCCGTTCTTGCCATCTTCAGCGACGAGTTTGGGGTCGTAATGGTATTGGCGGAGATTGTCCGTCGAGGGATCGACCACCAACACCACATCGCCGCCACCGCCGCCATCCCCACCATCCGGCCCACCCTTGGGCACGTATTTCTCGCGACGCCACGAAACAACGCCGTCGCCGCCGTCGCCCGCCTTGGCGAATATCCGAATGTGATCAATAAACATAGGCACAGACTTGCCGGACCCACCCCATCGGTCAACGGCAATGGTGAAATGAAATCCTGTTTGGGACGGAGATTCCTTTTTTCTTTCGGTCACGCCAGCTTCTGCTTCACTCCGCCCATGCCATTTCGCCTCCCCGCACTATTGGTGATGTTGTTGCTCGCGTTGAGCTCCGCCATTTTCGCCTCCGGAAAAAAGAACGATAAAGCCTCGGTGACCTTCCACATGGAAACGGAAAACACCGATAATCCCAAAATGATTTTCCCGCAATTGGCCAACGGACAAACCCGCTATTTCCGCCGCATGTCCGAGGCCAACATGAACGACATCGTCTCCTTCAACCCGTTTCCCTCGGAAATGGGTGACGACGACTACGGCATTGTTTTCCAACTCAAAAATCACGTCGCCACCCGCATCGCCGCAATCACCAATGCCAATCAGGGCCGCTGGATGATCGCCAAACTCAACGGGCGCGTCGTGGACGGCGTCCTCATCGACCAACAAATCGACGATGGACTGCTCGTGATCTGGAAAGGCGTGACGCTTGCCGACATCGACGCCCTCGATAAAGCCCTGCCGCGCACCGGACAGGATGGAAAAAAGAAAAAGAAATGATTTCCACGCCATGATCCGGCTTTCTCTCCTCCTCACCCTCACTCTGGCCGGCTTCCTTGAAGCCTCCATCGATCTCCGTCTGCCGACCGAAAATCAGCACCTTTTCAGCAACGAACCGGACCGCTTCTACATGTATGTGGACCGCGTCTTCGAAGGTGAAACCAGCAAACCTTGGGAAGCCGGTTCGTTTGGCTACGTCCGCAATGCCGTCCGCATCCAGGACCAAGTCATTCTAACGAAATTCCACGAAGGCATCGACATCCAACCCGTCAATCGCGACCGCGCCGGCAATCCCCTCGACCTCGTTTCCAGCATCGCGGATGGCCGCGTGGTCCACACCAGCCCGATTTCCGGCCGCAGCAACTACGGCAAATACGTGGTCGTCGAACACTCGTGGGAAGATTCACAAATTTATTCGCTCTACGCCCACCTCGCGGACATCACCTGCAAACCCGGCGATCCCGTGAAAGCCGGGGCCGTGCTAGGACGCATGGGCTACACCGGTGCCGGCATCAACCGCATCCGCGCCCACGTGCATTTGGAACTCGCGATGTTGATGAGTCAGCGCTTCGATGATTGGGCCGCCGGCATGATCAACCACCACGGCAACTACAACGGCATGAACCTAACCGGCGCTGATGCCGCGCGGTTTTTCCTCGCCCACAAGGCCAACCCGGAGCTCAAATTCAGCGAGTTCATCGCCACCACACCGGTTTACTTCAAAGTCGCCGTCCCCGCCAATCGCACCCCGGATTTCGTCACCCGCCACCCATGGATCTGCCGCGGAAACCCGGAAAATGCCGCCTCTTGGGAAATCAGCTTCAGCGCCACCGGAATGCCCATCGCCTTCACGCCGAGCCCGCGCCAACTGGATGCGCCCACTGTCATCGCCGTCCGCCCGTCCGACATCCCGCACTCCTACCTCACCCGCAACCTGATCGCCGGTCAGGAAAATAAGGCCACCCTAACCTCAAGCGGCAAAAAACTCATCGCCCTACTCATGGATGATTTTCCAGTCTCCGAGGCGAAAACCCAATCCACCCAAAACTAACACTCATGTCCGATTCCATCCTCGACAAGCTCACCGCCCTCGGCCTCTCCCTCCCCACCGTCCCCACCCCGATCGCCGCCTACGTCAACTGCGTTCGTAGCGGCAATCTCCTCTTCCTCTCCGGCGGCCTGCCCATCGATGGCGATACCAAAGTCATCGGCAAAGTCCCTTGCGATGTCTCCATCGACGAGGCCAGGGAAGGCGCGCGCATGATTGTCCTCAACCGCCTCGCCGTCATCCGCGATGCCATCGGCTCACTCGACAAGGTCAAACAAATCGTCACCCTCAATGGCTTCGTGAATTCCGCCCCGGACTTTTACGGCCACCCGCAAGTCATCAACGGTGCCTCCGAGTTGCTCGTCGAACTCTTCGGTGAAAAAGGCAAACACTCCCGCACCGCCCTCGGCGCAGCCGCCCTCCCCCTCAACGTCGCAGTCGAAATCAACCTAATCGTCGAAGTCGAAGACTAATTCCCCCGGGAGCGCTGACGTCCCCGACGGCACGCCTATGAAAAAGCCAATGAGTGATGGCAAAGCGCACCTCATTGTCTCCCCATGGTCAGCGCGGAAAACACCCTGAAGGGGCGGACCGTGAAAGGGGAAAAGTGGGTGTTGATTTATGGATTTCCTTTTGCGGCATAGCGGGGTATTTTTTATACGTTGCTAGAATAATTACTCGTCCGCCCTATCATGAAAACGATGAGAAGTATCTTCGCATTCTCCAAGAGCGGAAGGACTGGAAGATCGAAGTGAAGTAAATAGGAGAAAGTCGCAGGCCTGGACATGTCGGACGCATCCAAGCCTTAGCAACCGTCCTCGCCAAAGAACCCGTTTTTTGATTTTTCGCGCGAAACAACCCGTTTATTTCATGTTTAATCCATGAACTCGGCAAAAATTCGTCTATAGCGCCGTGGGAGATCGCGTGAAACTGAAGTCCACCCGCCGCACGCCTCGAGCGATTCGCGGCATGACGCAAATTCTGCGAGTCTCGAACTCGGAAATCCCCCCTTGCTGAATCGGCTGATATCAGCCATAAACAGCCAACGAATCAGCCAAATCCCATGCTACCCCCGCTTTTCGCCATCACCCCGGAGATGCTGCAGTGAGGCGGACCCCGAAAATCGGGCCAGGAGCTAAGCTATGATTGTGGTGGCCGGGGGCGGGCATTAACCCGAACCTGAACCACACAAAATGAAAGCAAAACGAAGAAGACACGAACCAGAATTCAAGGCCCGCGTAGCGCT
>CAYRLT010000699.1:0-12766 GCA_964425095.1 uncultured Luteolibacter sp. | reverse complement strand
GGCCGCGGCGCGGATATGGGAAACTCTTGGTGTCGAATGTCAGCATCCACGGGCGCTCGGGAAACTCGACCGGACTAGCGGTGTTTTCCCACATCCACATGTTGCTCATGCCCATGCGACCCTTGTCCTCCATAGTTCGATCCGCGCCCGACCACTCGCCGATGAATCCATGGCCGGTGCAATCGGCGAAAAACCGACCGCCAATGCGCTTGATCCGCCCGGTGCCCACTTCCAACACCTTGACCGCTGCGATTTTTCCATCGGCCATTTCCAACCCGTAGGCGTGATGGCCTAACAAGAGCGTGATATTCTTCTCGGCACGAACGACCTGTTCCTTTTTGTCATCGACGAATTCGTCGGCCGGAGCGGGAGAGGATTTAGCCTTGTCCTGGATCTCGCGGACGATGTCGGCCAGCGGATACTCGCTAGGCGGCAGTTCGCCCTTCGCCCAGACGCGGATTTCCGACGAGCCATTGCCGCCGAGCACCATGCGGTTTTGAATCAGCGCGACCTTGGCACCCATCCGCGCTGCGGAAATCGAGGCACCGAGCCCGCCGTAGCCGCCACCGATGACGACCAGATCAAAATCGTCCAGCGACTGCAAGTCCCCTGGCGCGCCGCGGAATTTCCACATCGCGCGGTCAGCCACGTGGTTTTTTTCCGGCGGAGCAAAATTTGCATCATCGCTGAGCAGGACCGCATCGACACGACCGTCGAAGCCAGTGATGTCGCGCAATGCGAGAGTGGTTTTCCCAACCGTTAGAGCAACTTCCCCGGCGGGCTGCCATATCCATGAATCCGGCCCGACGCCGAGGGTTTCACCGGTTTTTTTCCCGTTCACGAGCAGTTCGAATGCCCCGGCACCTGGCGGGCGGCCAAGGCGCTTCGTCCAATCCAACGTGCGCACCCAGATTCGGTAATTACCGGCGTCCTTGATTTCCACAGAGGCGGAAGCATTCGCGACGGGCTTGCCGAGGCCATGGGCTATCAAATACGGCGAACCCATGCTCTCGATGAATTGCGTGTCCACTTCCCAACCGCCCTTGTCAGCGAATTGTTCCGCTTCCACCAACAAGGTGTCCGCATGCGCCACGCCCACAGCGAGGGAGATCCAACCAATGATAAATCGCCATTTCATGTCGCGGCCATACGGCCCCATTACAACCCGTCTTTCAAGGTGGAAACACGTTTGCGTGAAGATCCGAGGGCATAGGGCAAAAGCACCAACGTTGGAAGCTCCACCATTCCGTGTGATCGATTTGATCATCAAGTCATGCGCATATCTTCGAAAACGAGAACGTCACCGACCTTGAGTTTGTGGTGAAATAAAAAAGGCCACCGGAGAGAATCTCCGGTGGCCTTTCGTGAATTATCGACAGAAGGCTTATTCGCCGCCTGGGCCACCTGGGCCACCTGGGCCACCTGGGCCACCTGGGCCGCCCGGGCCGCCCGGCATTGGGAACGGCATGCCGCCTTGCGGTGCGGGTGCGTCTTCAATCTTGATCAGCTCCAATTCGAACACCAACACGCTGTTTGGTCCGATATCCGCGCTGCGGCGCTCTTCACCGTAAGCGAGGGATGCTGGCAAAAAGAGCTTCCACTTGGCGCCGACCGGCATGGTGGTGAGCGCTTCCTTGAAACCCGGCACAACCTGCAAGGTCATTGGAACCGGTTCGCCCGCTGGTGACGCGTCAAACTCTTTGCCGCTGATCAGTGTGCCCTTGTAGTTGACGAGAAACTGCTTGTTGTCCTCAGCACCTTCCTTGGGGGCCACGTATTTTTCCTCACCGCCTTTGGCGAGGATTTCGTATTGAAGACCGCTCTTGGTGGTGGTCACGCCTGCGCGCTTGCCATTTTCATCGAGGAATTTTTTACCAGCTTCTAAGTTGGAAGCGGCAGTTGCCTTTTCACGGCCTTGGAGCATGTCGCCAAGCGCCTGCATCGCGGCCTGAAGCTTTTCTTCAGAGAGCTCCGGCTTGTCGCCCTTCACGGCGGCCATGAATCCCTTGATGAAAGTGGCTTGGTCGAGATCGGCAGCACCGACACCAAAACGGCCGAATTGCTGGGCGAATGTGCCACCTGTGCGATAACCGAGCGCATAGGACGAGTCCGCCTTAATGACGGCCGGATCCAGTTTGGGCGCGGCAGGAGCTTCGATCGGCGGGGTGGTGGCTACCTTCTTCGAAGAATCGGTGGCCGGTGTCTGGGCGGAGGTGGCGGCGGCCAGGCTGAGAGCCAAGGCGCCGGGAATCAGTTTACGGATCATATGGTTTGGTGAAAGAGTGCGAAAGCTAGGCGCTGTTTCCCACTCTGTCAAGAACGGGTTTTTCGGAAAATTGCCCCTTGAACACCCCCCCCCCTCAGGGTTTCCCTCTCCCCGCCATGAACGAACGCAAGACTCTCGACCAACGCCAGCAAATGACCGACCTGGAGCGCCTCCGCCATTCCAGCGCCCACGTCATGGCCACCGCCATCCTGCGCATTTGGCCGGACGCCCAGTTCGCCTACGGCCCGCCAATCGAAAATGGCTTCTACTACGATTTCGAAATGAAACACCGGATCACCCCGGACGACTTCGAAAAAATCGAGGCGGAGATGAAGAAAATCGCCAAGGAAAACCAGAAGTTTGAATACAAGGCGATCTCCCGCGATGAAGCAAAAGCCATGGCTGAATCCGGCCGTCTCGGCGGCCTCAGCGAACGCCCCGGCAATCCGTCCCGCTTCAAACTCGACCTCATCGACAAAATCCCCGAAGGCGAACAAATCTCGTGTTTCCAAAATGGCGACTTCATCGATCTCTGCGCCGGCCCACACGTCGGCTACACGTCGAAGTGCAAAAACACGAAACTCATGTCGGTCTCGTCGTCATTCTACTTGGGTGATGAATCGAAAGGCCAACTCCAGCGCCTCTACGGCACCGCCTTCGAGAGCAAGGAAATGCTGGAAGAACACCTGAACCGCCTCGAAGAAGCCCAAAAACGCGACCATCGCCGCCTTGGTAAGGAACTCGGACTATTCCACATCGATGAAATGGTCGGCCAAGGCCTCATCCTCTGGAAACCGAAAGGCGCACTCATCCGCCGAGCGCTTCAAGACTTCATCACCGCCGAGCTCGACAAACAGGGCTACTCGCAGGTGTTCACTCCGCACATCGGCAAACTCGATCTCTACCGCACCTCGGGCCATTTCCCATACTATCAGGAGAGCCAATTCCCGGCCATCGCCGAGCGCGACACACTCGAAAAGCTTGCCGACGAAGACGCCACCTGCGCCACCCTGATCAACGGACTCGAAAGCGGCGAATACGAGGGCTATATGCTCAAACCGATGAACTGCCCGCACCACATCAAGATCTTCGCGAGCGATCATCACTCCTACCGCGACCTCCCGGTGCGCCTCGCCGAATTCGGCACCGTTTACCGCTGGGAACAATCCGGCGAACTCGGCGGCATGACCCGCGTCCGCGGCTTCACTCAAGACGACGCCCACCTTTTCTGCACGCCAGAACAAGTCGCCGCCGAAGTCACTGGTTGTCTGGATCTCGTTAAAAAGGTGCTCAAAACGTTGGGGATGAACGACTACCGAGTCCGACTTTCCCTCCGCGATCCGGAGAGCGACAAATACGTCGGGTCGCCCGAAAACTGGGACAAGGCCGAAGCCGCACTCCGCGAAGCTGTGCAAACGCTCGGCGTGGAATACACCGAGGAAATCGGTGAAGCCGCCTTCTACGGCCCGAAAATCGATTTCGTCGTCAAGGATGTGATCGGTCGCGATTGGCAACTCGGCACCGTGCAAGTGGACTACAACCTACCCGTCCGATTCGGCCTCAGCTACGTCGGCGCCGACAACCAACCGCACATTCCGGTCATGATTCACCGCGCGCCCTTCGGCTCGATGGAACGTTTCACCGGCCTGCTCATCGAGCATTTCGAAGGCAAGTTCCCGACCTGGCTCTCCCCAGAACAAGTCCGCATCCTGCCGATCTCCGAGAAAACCCTCGAACAAGCCGAAGCCGCCGCCGCCAAACTCGCCGACATCGGCATCCGCCTCACCGTGGACCGCACGAGCGACAAGATCGGCGCGAAAATCCGCAACGCCCGCCTCGACCGCGTCCCCTACATGCTCGTCATCGGCCAGCGCGAAGCGGACGAAGGCACCGTCTCCATCCGCCACCGCGACAAAGACGACCTCGGCGCAAAACCGCTGGACGAATTCATCGCGGAAATCAAAGAGGAGATCCGCAGCCGCAGCCTGTAACTCAAGGAGTGTGGGCGTCTCGCCCACACGATTTCCAACCTCTGAAACACTGCTGGCGAGACGCCAACGGTCCTTGACATGCATCGCCCCTCTGCGATCCCGAATGCAAGCTCTTCTTCAAGGCGCGAAGCGCGCCCGACTGGATTGCCTCCATCGGCTTTCCCAGTCAGCACCCTCCGGGTGATTCTTCAAGGCGCGAAGCGCGCCCGACTGGATTCGAACCAGTGACCGTCCGCTTAGAAGTCGAACGCTCATTACTTAACTCATTGATTATCAAAGCCCGATTTTCCGAGAAAATGACAAAATTCGTTATTTTCTGGACTTTGAGGGCAATAAGGGCACTCTTGCCACATGGCAAAGCCTATCCGATTCACCCCACAAAAGACAACCGCAGGAAGTTGGCGGTTGAACATCCCTGCCAAATATTCCGAAAGCGGAAAACGGGAGCGCCATTTCTATGCGACCCGCGACAAGGCACTCGAAGCGGCCGCGAAACTCAAAGCCGGACGCGAGATTTTCGGAACTCAGGCAATGGCCATTTCCCCCACTCTCGCCGAAGCCGCCACCGACTCTGTCAAATTGCTGGAACCGCTTGGCATCGGCTTGCTTGAAGCCGTTCAACGTTTCGTCACAGCGGAACTAAAAGACCGCGAATCCGTCGCTATCGAAACCGCCATCGCCGAATTCCGGGCAGCAGGCGGCGACCCTATCACAAAGGAAGGCGTGAAAGCGCAAAAGTCGAAAAACAGAAAATGGAGTGACAGCCAAGCCACAGCTTACCGCCTCAGAGGGGAAAAGTTGATCGAAGCATTCCCGAAGAGAATGATTTCCACCATCACAGGAGAGGAACTGCGGAAGCACCTCGAAGCCACCACCGGGGGAGCGGGATCTTACAATCAAGCGTTGCGCCTCGTCCGCGCAATCTGGCGCTGGTCCGCGAAGCCGCCCCGGAAGTGGTGCGACATCGAAGCCGTTGCGCACCTCGAAGGGCAAGATTCCGTTTCCGGGGAAATCGGCGTTCTCAGCCACACGCAGGCTCTCGCCGTGATGCGCGCCGCTGAAACCTATTTGCCGGAAACCGTGCCCGCCTTCGCCATCGCGCTCTTCACCGGAATGCGCCAAGCTGAAATCGACCGCCTAACCAAAAGTGACGTGACCAGCGAGGGAATAACCGTACCGGCCGTTTCCGCGAAAACAAAGCGCCGCCGATTTATTCAGATGCCCGAACCGCTCGCTGTCTGGTTAAAACGCTATCCAGTGGGGGATTCCGTCACCCCGGCCGATTGGAGGCGGAAACAAATCGCCGTTCGCCGCCTAGCAGGTTTCAAGGTCTGGTCCGACCTCGTGCCGCGCCTTGGCTTGAAACCGACCGACGACGACAAATACGAAGCGGCACCGCCTAGTGACCTCCCCGAATGGCCCGACAACGCGCTACGCCACACAGCCGCAACCGTATCAATCGCACTAGGGAAACCGATTGAAACTCTCACGTTCGAGCACGGCCATGTTGGCGGTCTGGAAATGCTTCGTCGCCACTACATCGGCGCGCTACCGAAAGCCGAGGCCATCGCAATTTGGGCAATTGAGCCAAAGCCAAAGCGGGCAAAAAAAGCCGCCAAGAAAGCCCCGAAAACTCACCTCAAAATCGCATGAAAAAGACAGCGACGAAATCGAAAACCGCCACCGGAGGCGATAGATTCCTGATCCGCAACGACGGCGATTTTCGCCACTACGGGAACACAGATCACGAGGGGCACCTCATCTTTTGGGAAACTGGAACCGTCACCGTTCAGTGGAACCGGGCGGCCGCTATCGCATCATCTCACGGCGCGGGGCACCGTGGAGTGAGGGCGACGATTGCGACCGGGAAACGTACCCCTCCAAAACTCGACCCGCTTTTCGAGCTGATAGATGAATGCCGATTCCTTGCTGATTTTCGAGAGGCAACCGGAGATCCGCTCCCGACCAATCCGGCCGACGACCGCGTTCCAAAACTCCTTGAAACGTCATTCCGTGATATCGCATGGAAAATGGTTTCCGCCGTGCTTCAGGGCAACGCGAATTCTCTCCACGAGATTGCGGGCAAGGCTGCGCTCGTGAAGGATGTTAGAACAATCGCCGCCCGCAAGTGGGAAGACCTCGCCGAAGCTATCCGCATCGCGGCGGTGAAGGCGGGCTGCCCGCCATTCCGGCACGATGTTGAAGATGCTTTCCGAAAACTGGTTGGCAGCAATCGGGCGAACAAGGACAGCATCCGCGAGGATTTGGGGCGAATGGGTTTTGATTGGCTTCCTCGCCTATCCGGCCGCCCTCCAAAGGTGGGTTGAAAGCGGGTGAATGGCTCCATACTTTGAATAGTGAAAATGGGGGAAGGTGCCCCTGTCATGAACGGCACCGCACAAATTCAGAAAGAACCGCAGGCGTTTGAACTGCTCACCCCGGCGCAACTCGCACGGGAGATCAACACCACCCCTCAGACGGTAAACACTTGGCACCGTGATGGAATCATCCCGGCCAAGATTGCCGTTGGAAGGATCGTTAGATTCGACCGCACAGACGCGCTTGAAGCACTCGCACGGCACAGCCGGAAAACAGCGAGCCGCGAAAGCGCAGCGCTCGCAGGGGAGGCCGACGACGCGCTCGACATGGCCGCCAAGAAGCCAGTCACAGTGAAGGCCCATCAGGCATTCCGCGAGTCGATCACCGCCCGGCACGACGATTCGATTGACGAGCTGGTCGAAGAACTCAGAACCGCATCAAAGCCATGACAGCCGACATCATTATCCTCGCCCTCACAGCCCTGCTCTCATCCGCCCTTGGCTATCTGCTAGGCCGCTTAATCGGGAAGGCCATCACCCTCTGAAACGAAATGGCCGTGGCTCCCCGCAAAGAAAACCACGGCCAAAATTCAATCGACGAAAAATGAATATCTCACCCATCACCACAGGACAAGCCGAAACCCGGCAAGCTCTGATACACGCCGCGTCCGCAGCATTCCCAATAGGCGAACTCGAAGTTCAGGCGCTAGGCGGCCAATCGGCATGGAACACAAGGACCAGACCCGGCCGCATTCAAGCCCGCCGTCGTGCGATTGGCTTCCTGACCCGTGCGGGCGAGTTGGCCATCGCATCCGGCCATGACCTCAGTCTTGACCACGTAGTCGCCGCCATCCGATCACTGGCGCTCAGGACAGCCGACGTGCTTGTCGATTCTCTGACCGGCGACTTCATGGCGGCGAAGCCAGCGATCAAACACCGGGGCGAGGAGCTGGCACGCACGATCACCGAGTTGGCGCTCGTCATCCGCGATATGGAAAGCGAGGCCCGGCCATGAAATCCGAGATCGACCGCATCAATGACGAGCTGGCCCTCGCGGGCGAGTCGCCATCGGCAGTTTGTGAACCAGACGATTGGAAAGAGGCGGAAACGGCCCGCCCGGTTTCAACCTCGCAACGCAGCTTCCCGCAGCTCGTGAACGACGCTCCCGATTTCATCACGCAGGCAGCACCCGCCACAGCCGACGAGCAACCCGACGCATCGCCCCGCGAGAAGGATCACGAAATCCCGGCTGGAGTGTTTCCCGTCCCGGCTGGAGGGATTACCTACACCGCCTCCGCCAAAATAATTTTTTCCACCATCGCCCGCAAAAAGCGGGTGTTCACTCGCGGAACCAGCCCTCACGAAGTCGCCACCGGCCCGGACGGTGCCGACTATCTGACGCCTCTCACCTCAGAGCGACTTTCAAACATCGTCGAAACCTACGGGCACCGGGTTGCTCGCCGCGAGAAAGGAACGGGAAAGGACGAGGGTTTGCTCGTTTGGCGAAGCACTACATTCCCGCAGTCCGCAGCGAAGGTGATTCTCCAAAGTGACATGGCTCGCGAACATCTACCGGCAATTGCAAGTCTATCCGGTTGCCCGATCCTCACCCCGGACGGGGAGATCCTTTCCCGTGGCTACCACCCGCACAACGGCGGAGTGTTCATCACTCACGGCGACAGGGTTGAAATCGTCGGTCTGGAAGTCGCCAAAAACGCGATTGTTGACCTGCTCGACGATTTCCACTTCGCGACGCCCTCAGACAAGTCTCGTGCCCTCGCCAGTTTGATTTCCCCGGCACTCAAAATGGGCGGGCACCTGCTAGACGACTTCCCGCTCGACGTGGCGGAAGCAGACCTTTCCCAGAGCGGCAAAACCTATCGCTTGAACGTGATTTGCAGACTCTACGGCGAGCACCCGACGACGATCACCGCACCGAAAGGCGGAGTAGGTGGAATCGACGAAGCGATTGCGACCGCCCTAATCCGAGGCAGGCCATTCATCCAACTCGGAAACATCCGAGGCCGTATCGACTCAGCCATCATGGAAGAAGCTATTCGCGGATCTGGCCTGCTTACGTGTAGGGCGCTTCGCGTCTCAGCCGAGGTCAACACCCGACCGTTTTTGTGGCAGCTCTCGACGAATGGCGCGGAACTCACTCGCGACTTGGCAAACCGCTCAATCATCACCCGCATTCGGAAGCGCCAAGACAGCTACGTCTTCCGGAGATTCCCAGAGGGCGACTTGCTCTCTCACGTCGCAGCTAGACGGCCTTTCTACCTTGGCGCGGTGTTCACCATCATTCGCGAGTGGATAGGGGCAGGACGACCGCGCAGCGCCGAAAACCGCCACGATTTCCGCGAGTGGATACGCGTGCTTGATTGGATCATTCAAGAAATCCTTCAACACCCGCCCTTGCTTGACGGGCACCGCGAAGAGCAAGGCCGCGTCGGGAATCCGGCGCTCCAATGGCTCCGCGATGTTTGCCACGCCACCAACTCCGCAAGACAGCTATGTCGGGAACTCTCGACTTCCGAACTTGTCAGTATCGCAGACGACGGCGGTGTCGATTTCCCCGGCAACTCCGCAAGCCGGGAGGAACCCATGCAGCGTGCGGGAAAAATCATCGGACGGCTATTCCGCGAATCGGAAGGAAAAGCCCTCACGGTTGACGGCTACGTCGTCACCCGGCGCATCGGAATCACCTACGAAAACGGCCCAAAAGAGCACAAATTTTACACCATCACTCAACCATGATTTCCACCCTGTCCACCCTGTTCACCCTGTTACCCCTAATCCTCAAGAAACACTACAGGTCCTGTAGTCATTCTAGGGTTTTACCCCCTACAGGGTGAACAGGGTGACGCGGGGAAAATCTCCCAGACCGATCACCCGAAAAACGAACCATCTCCCAGACCACAGACCACCATGAAACACGCATCAAAAACACCCCAGCAATTCCGCGAGGTCCTAACGATTGACGAGTCGCAGGCGCTCGCCGTCCTTGGCCAACCCGACACCGCCTCCAATCGTTCTGCTCTCCGCGCCAAACTCCCGCACACAGGCCCGGCCCATTCTCCCCGCTACTATGACGCCGACGTGCGAACGCTCGCCCGTACAGGCACCGCACCGACCGGCACACGGGGAAAACTCCCTGACATGCGCAGATGATCGACCGCCACCCGCCCCCACCCCCCCCCTTTAGTTACCCCTTCAGGCGGCACGGTGCGGGTATGAAGGGGGACCTCCTTAAAGGGCTAGTTTTGAAACCGTTTAAGCCGTTGCCGTTTTCGCCTCCAAACTAACAAAAATTCCATGAAACGACCAGCCCTACCACTTCCAGAATCTTGCACCGCATCCGACCTCCAAGACCTGCTTGGACTTACCAGCGCCGAGCGCATCCGACAGCTTGCGCGTGAAGGAATCATCGTCCGCAATTCTCACGGCCGTTTCCTGCTCAAGCCGTCGGTGAAAAACTACGTCGCTTACAAGGCCACCGCGAGAAAGAACCAATGGGATTCCGACGGGAGCGACGCGGGCGACGACTATGAAGCCAGCCGCGCCCGCCTGACAAAAGCCAAGGCCGACATCGCCGAGATGCAAGCGGCTATCCTGAAGGGCACCGTTCACGAAGCAAAAGCCGTCGAAGCAGTTTGGACCGATCACTTGGTCAATTGTCGTGCGAAGTTGCTAGGAATGCCCCGGCGCTTGGCGGCAAGACTTCATTCAGAATCCAATCCAAACGGTATCGAGCGCGTGATGGAATCGGCAATTTACGAGGCTTTGAACGAACTCGCCGAATACGATCCTGAAATCGTGATGCAGAAATATCTTTCGACAGCGCAGACCACTGCCGCGCTTGCCGACGACGACGACGACCAGCCATCGGCGAAATAATCTCACCACCCGGCCGACGCCGCCCGGACGCAGGCGGCAAACCTAACGAACCGAAAACACCATGAACCATCACACAATCAGAACAGGGACCTACGAAAACGAAGCGGCATTTGCGGCAGAAGCTCGCAGGAAACGCGAGATCCTAAACCCGACGCCGCCACGCGCAAAGCTCGAAGCCATCAAGATCCTTGCAGGCGGGCGCATGTATGCAGGCAAACGCCGCGAGGAAGGCGACATCTTGCTCGTCATGCCGGAACAAATCCCGCCCGGCTTCGTAAGCAAGGAGGATGCCCGCGACCTCGTGGACTCCGCCTATGCGGAAGCGGCAACAGCCGATGAAATCGCCGCGTTTCTCGACGCTCAGGAAGCCTCAAACCCCGCGAACCAATGAACCATCCCACAATCAGACAGCGCCTCGTCTCACTTGCTGGAAAAGCAGTGTTAGGCCAGATACCCCGGCAGATTCAACGCCCTCAACCCGATGCCGACCCGGCACCGACCGTTGACGCTATCCTATCCGCTCGCCAGACCGTTGAGAACTTCGCGGCCCGCCTTGCGGAGATCACGCAGGCGCGGGACACGTTCGACGCCGCCACCGCTCGTTTCCGTGCAAGCAGGCACCTTGATTATGCTTCCCTAGTGAAGGCAGGGGAGCCGTTGCCGGCCGTTGAGGATTTCGAAGTTGAGGCCAGACGCGCCGAAGCTCGTTTAAACGCCCTCGCCACCTTGGCGAATAGGGAGGTTGAACAGGCAAGCACAGCTATTCACACCCTTCGACGTGCGGCTCGTCATAACGTCGAATCTGCCGAAAAGATAGCTCGTGAGAACGTGCGGCACATGCTCCCGGCTGGCATGTTCGACGAGGGGGACGCCGATGCCGTTATCGAACGCGCCCGGCCAGTGAAGCAAGCCGCCAGCGCCATCGAAGAACTCGACAAACTGGCAAGCGCCGGAATTCCGATCAGGAAGGCTGAAATGTTTGGTCTTTCCCTCCCACGGTTTCGAACATGTGCCCTACCGACCAGCGGAATGCCCGGCATCGAACATCACGACGATTTCATTCCGGCATCCGTGATTGCCGACATCAACCGGGTGTTGGCGATCCACCTTCGAACAATCGGGTTTTTTGCTGGCATGAACTCGGAACCCCTCGCCGCCCGCTGGTCATGAAACGCCGTCGAAATTCGCCGCAGTGGCAAGCCGAGCGGGAAGCACAGCGCGAGGAAGCGCAGCGCCTCGCCCGCAGGTTTCGCCAAGTGGCGGCGACCGAAACCCCGGACGCGGCCAAGCGTGGCGGCCCGGTAGCCGTGACGGTGAAATGAGATCACCACCACCGCCGCTATCGTCACAGCCAAGGCCGGAAGCCAAGGCGTGATGGGAGGCGGTGAAAAGATTTCTGGTTGAGTTAGGGGAACCGTCCGGTGGGTAACTGCCGGGCGGTTTTTCGCGCACACGCTCGACGCCACACGCTCGACGGGCATCGTGCAGGACAATGAAGCCAACGACCGCCACGGCACGCGGGCTCGACCAGCTCGACCAGCTCGACGGGCGAGCATCCGCCACAGCATCGGCGCTCCCGGAACTTGCGAACCAGCCCGACGGCCGCGTCGAGATCCATGTCACCGATGGAATCGACCGCTTGCTCGTGCGGGGATTTTAGTGCCATCCTCCAAGTCTAAACAACTGATTCAAACGTTTGTTGGCATGGCGGGGAGATCAAAGCAAATTCGCCATCGCCGATCACGCTGCCATGTCCATCTTGTGGCGGCCGCTCGAATCTTGCGAGGCTGGCACCATGCCGGGAGTTGCGGGCATAAGGCACGTCGGAACCGCAGTGGATGGAATCAGGCGAGACGTTGCGCGATTCCGAACGGATAGGGAATGGCGTGGATTCAATCGATCACCCGGCACGCGCTGCAATTGTGGCGTGGTTTTTTTGTGCCGAGTAGGCTCGAAAAATACGGGCACCAATAGGGCACGTCGCCTTTTTTTCGTTAGGCTGAAAATACCCGCAGATCCTTATGGGAGTAAGGCGCGCCCGACTGGATTCGAACCAGTGACCGTCCGCTTAGAAGGCGGATGCTCTATCCATCTGAGCTACGGGCGCTTTGCAGGGATCGTTTACCAGCCTACCGACGCGGTGTCAAAAGCCGCTTGGAAAAATCGGCGGCGCGCTGGGTGGCGATTTCATCGCAACGAACGGAATTTCAGACATCCTAATCCGACTCTCTCGACTCTCGAAAATTTGATGACCCAATCGGAAAATGATTTGGCACGCACATGCCATCCACAAT
>CAYRLT010000698.1:0-1920 GCA_964425095.1 uncultured Luteolibacter sp. | reverse complement strand
TCCGGCTTTGCCATCGGTGCTACTCTACTCCGAAATTGGATAGCACAGATGGCAAAGCCGGAGCACAGATGGCAGAGCCGGAACACAGATGAAGAATGTAAGGTACGGAGAAAGTATGGGGGAAGTAAAAGAGAAGATGATGAAACTGTTTGATTTGACGGATCGAGTCGCCGTCGTATCCGGCGCTGCGCAAGGTTTGGGGCGAGCCACCGCACTGGCGCTCGCCCAGCACGGAGCCGATCTTGTTTTGGTGGATCGCAATCCAGCAGGTGCGGAAGCTACCGCAACCCAAATACAGGCACTCGGACGCAAGACGCTGGTGGCAGGAACCGACGTCTCCTCTCCTGAAGCCATTGCTGAACTGTTTCAACAGGTAGATACTCAGTTTGGACGAGTCGATTTTTTGGGCAATATTGCTGGTGACGGGCACTTGGCCAAGCCCGAAGAGTTGACCATCACCGATCTGAATCGTGTGTTGCAGAATTTGGTCGTGGGCCGATTTGTGATGTGCCAAGAGGCGGGCCGGCGCATGCTGTCGCAAGGCCGCGGCTCGATCATGAACATCGGTTCGCTGGCTAGCTCCACAGCCCTCGGTCGTGGACATATCGCCTACAGCATGGCGATGGGAGCCGTCATCCAAATGACGCGTGAGTTGAGTACCGAATGGAGCCATCGCGGCGTTCGCGTCAATTGTGTAACTCCAGCTCAAGTGGTAAACCCAGGCCTTGAAGCCCGTATGGCCGACGACGGTACGCTTGAAGGTCGCTTTCTGCGAGGCATTCCCGCAGGAAGGCTGGGCCAGCCAAAGGACATCATGGGCCTTGCGGTACTCTTGGCATCCGACGCGTCGGAATGGATCACTGGGGCCATCATCCCCATGGATGGTGGCAACATGGCCATGAACGCTGGCGGCACGCCGGGTCACGAGCAACGTTCAGTTCAATCGTTTCGCACGGAGAGTAAGTAGCCAGAAATGAATCATACCCAATCCTTATCAGACGAACATATCCTTGCCCTTTATCGAACCATGCAGGTAGTCCGGCAGACGGAAGAAGAACTCGCGCGGTGTCACCAGCGAGGATTGATCCATGGTGCGTGTCACACGTACGTCGGGCAGGAGGCTATTGCGACTGGAGTTTGCATGCACCTTAAGGAAAACGATCCGATTTTCTCAACGCATCGTGGACATGGTCATGCATTGGCTAAAGGCATGCCACCGCGAGAATTGATCGCGGAACTGTTCGGTCGCGAAACGGGGTGCTCTCGCGGACGCGGCGGCAGCATGCATCTTTTCTCACCTGCGATTGGCATGATGGGAACGAGCGGCATCGTTGGGCCATGTCTGCTCCAAGCGTGCGGAGGTGGGTACAGTTCGAAGATACTCAAGAACGGCACCGTTGCAGCGGCGTTCTTTGGTGATGGAGCGGTTAACAACGGTGCCTTCCATGAAGGGCTCAACATGGCCAGCATCTGGAAGCTGCCGGTGCTATTCATTTGCGAAAACAATCAGTACGCCACCGAAGTCCCCTTCTCCTATTCCAGCGGCAATCCAAGTATCGGGTCCCGAGGGGCTGCCTACGGAATTCCAGGCATCACCATCGATGGAAATGATGTGTTGGAAATTTATCGAGTCGCAGAAGAGGCCATCGCACGGGCGCGAAGTGGCGGCGGACCTACATTGATCGAATGCAAGACGTATCGCACTCGAGCCCACGCCGAAGGGATGGGCGATTTTACATACCGAACCAAAGAAGAAGTGGCAGCGTGGAAGGCACGCTGTCCCATCGCGCGTTTGAGAACTGAGAACGGCGCGATGATCGATCAATTGGACGCAGTTGATGAAGAAGTGGCGGCCTTAGTCAAGGAAGCGAGAGATTTTGCCGAACGAAGCGAGGTACCGCCAGCCAGGACAGCAACTGC
>CAYRLT010000697.1:0-10087 GCA_964425095.1 uncultured Luteolibacter sp. | reverse complement strand
GACCAAAATACGATGAAAACGCCATTGACCATATTTACGCGCTATCTTGAGGCGGATAGGCTTGCCCTACGGACTTGCGCCGTGCTTTTTTGCCTCGTTTCCACGCTGGTCTTTGCCGGGGAGGAGGCTGCGGCCGTTCTTTTGAGCAACGGGGGCGCAAAGCAATCATTGAAGGGGCCGGACATGCTGGGCGATGCCTGCGTGATGGATGACGATTTGAAACCCGCATCGGTCTTGGATAATACGCCGAAAGCGGGCAGCACTTATGGGGCCATCGGATTTCCGGAGGAAGCGTATGATCCCAAGGGGTCAGTCATCGAGTTCGATTACCGGCCCTTGGGGGATGAAGGGAGCCTCATTTTCGTGATCGGTGGAGATTTCTCCAATGGCAACAATCCGAACATGCTCGCTCTCTACAAGCATCACTACTCGGAGGGAAAATCTCCGGCCCTCTCAGTAAGCAGTCGGGGCAGTTCCTGGGAGTATCTCGCCGAGATGGGGGTGGCCGGTTGGCAATGGGATCCTGAGAAGTGGTATCACATCAAAGTTGAGTTTCAAATTCGTGACCGTCACGACGACTTTGCGAGGGTCTCGGTCGATGGCAAGCCGTTCATGAAATACAATGGGGATGAAAAGCGCCGCCTCGATGCCAAGCTCGCGGGTCCGATCTGGTTTGGAGGCTACCGCGAAGAATCCTACGGAAATACACCCGGGCGCTTCGCGAATATCAAGATCACGAAACTCCCGGCTAAAGCTCTGGCTGACTCGACGCCAGAGGTATCCCGCTGGGAAATGGCAGGGAACCCCGATGAACTGGTGATCGAATCCTCAGAGGGTGGACCCCAGAGTCCTCCCGCAGACCTGACGCTGCGCTACCACAAACGCAATGCGCGCTATTACGACGGTCCCGCCTTTCATCTCGATTGGAAGCCGCAGGCCCCGCTGGATCTCAGCAACGCGAAACGCTTCTCAGGGCGTTTCGAGGCGCAGACCGCCGACGGATACTATTCGGGGCGGACGTTCCTTGTCCTGAAGGACAAAAACGGGGTGGAAGCCGAGTTTCTGATCAACAAGGAATATTTCAATGCCCGTGGCGGACAGCAGTTTGAGGTTGGTCTCTATGGCTATCCGGCGGGCTTCGATCCGCGGGCCGTCCAGCAGCTGCAGTTGAGGGTTTATATTCCCAATCACCCGCACGAGGGTAGGATTGCGATCACCGGCCTGCATTTCGACGACCATCCACCGGGCGAAGTCGAAGCTCACCGCCGCAAGGAATGGCAGAAGCGGCAAGCCGCACAGCCGGGCGACTTTGCTCTTCATCCCGTGCATGCCACGGCCAAGGTTCTGCGCGACCAGATGGAGGAGGATTCCCCGTCGGAGATCATCCTGAACGCCGGCAGCGGCGGAACCGATGATTTCCAGGTGGTGGTGATGCCTGGCGGGCAAAGCCGGGAGCCGGTCCGCGTGCGCCTCGAGGGGTTGAAGCAGGAAAACGGCGAAATGCTCAACGCAGCGGCACGATTTTACGAGGTTGTCTGGATGCCCACGCTGCCCGCCCAGCGCGAGGCGACCTTCGAAGGCTACTATCCCGACCTACTGAAGCCTCTCAAGGCCGACTCGCTGCCTCTCACCCCGGAGCGGGTCTCGGCTCTCTGGAGCGAGATCGCCATTCCAAAGGACGCGAAGCCCGGCACGTATCGCGGCCAGTTGGTGTTCGAACGCGGAAAAACCACGACGCCAATCCCTGTGACCGTCACCGTCCACAACCTTGTCATCCCGGTGCGTCCTTCGTTTGCCACAGCGTTCTGGCTCCATATGCCGGATCTGGCAAAACGACTTGGAAAACCGGAAGGCCAATTCCCCACGTTCGCGGAAGCCAAACCGTGGATCGATATCGCGCTGGAAAACCGCGTGACTCCCACGTGGTTCGGGGAGCAGCATTTTACCGTGGCGAAGGACCCGGACACCGGACGCTACAAGGTGGATCTGAGCCGGCTGGTGGAGTTCTCGAACTATGTGATGGCCCACGGCGGCACGGTCGTCGATGCCGGCGGCGGTTGCTGGTTCGGCCCGATGATTTACAACTCCCCTCAGTGGGTCTTCAGTGGGTTTCCGGGCGAGGATCCGGCGGACAAGGCGACGTGGATCGATCGTGCCGTGCCCGAACATCGCCGACAAATTCTTGATGAATACGTGCGCACCCTGCGCGCCGCCGCCGTGAAGGGCGGATGGGAGAAATCGGCATACTTCCAGCCTTGGGACGAGCCCAATGAGGATTCCCGCCAGCATCACCTGCAGGTGATCATCCCCGAACTCGCTTCCTCGATCTCTCAAAACTGGCCTGAGGCGCGTCTCGCCATGACCGTCGGTGTGCCGCCCAATCTCGCCCCGCTTGTCACCATGCCCGTGCCCACCATTCCGAAGGTAGACAACCCCCGCGACGGAGGACGCGGCTGGTCGGCGGAAGCGCGCGCCGCGGGCAAGTCGCCGTGGTTCTACAGTTGTGTTTCCTACGGCATCACGATCACGGAAAACGGCATCCGCGACCGCTTGGTCCCGCTGCATGCATTCGATGGCGGCGCCGATGGCTACCTCTTTTGGGGCTTGAACAAATTTTGGACCGTCGATGAGAAAACCTTGCGGCTTTCCGAGGTGTCCAACGTGATGGACGCTGGCCGCTCGCTCTACGGGTGCAACTCGCTCTTCGGCGATGGCTATCTGGTCTATCCCGATCCGGAGGATGAGAGCGTTCTTTATCCGAGCCTGCGACTCAAAGCCTTCCGCTCCGGAATGGAGGATTATGAATTCGCCAAGCGCCTCCGCGATCTTTCCAAGCGCAAGGAGGTTGACCCGAAACTTGCCGCCCTGGCCGACGAAGCGCTCGGTCAACTCAAGATGGCACTCTACTACGATGCCTGGGAAAAACCGGAGACGGTCAATGCGTTTCGTGCTCAGGCAGGCGCGGCGATCAATGCCATCGAAGCTCAACTTTCAAAGTCCAAACCATAAAGACCTCTCTTGTTAAGAAAGCATTAAGAATCCTCTCGGCTACTGTCGCCTCCGCCTCCAGCGCCTCCAACCCGCAATACCACATGAACGAAGAACACTCTGCCTCCACTTTTACACCCCGGGCCGGGGCAAAGTGCAAAATGCTCGTGTCAGCAATGGTTATGTGTTTTGTGCTGGGTCTCCCCTGCTCAGGGGAGACATTGCTTTCCAACAGTGGGGCGCCCACCTCGACCACCGGTCCCAACCCACAGTGGTATAACAACGAGATTGACCCGGACGGCAAGACAGGGACTTGCCTCTATCCCCGTGCAGTCAGCGGGAGTTCCTACGGCGCGCTGGGATTCGATTCGACATCGTATAATCCAGACCAAGGCAGGATCGGCTTTTGGTACAAACCTGGGCAGACAACAGGAAACATCATCTTCTGCATGGGGGGGGATCCCGGGGTCGGCGGCAATTCTAACTTTCTGGGTTTATACCAAAACTGGTTTTGGGGTAACAATTATCCAGTAGTGGCCGCAAGTATTGGCGGAGACACCTGGGGCTATATGACCTACCCTGCGAGTCAATCCTGGACCTGGGACACGGGGCGTTGGTATTTTATCGAAATTGCCTATAAGATGTGCAACTCAACATCCGACTTCATCAACCTGTATATCGATGGCGTCAAACAGACCGGGTTCAACGGATCAGAGTATCGCAACATAACTGCACAGCCGCGAGGCGATATGTCCTGGGCGGGTTACACGAATTATTCCTACTACCATTCTCCGGCCCGGTTCGACGATATCACGATCAAGGATACCGCGACCAGGACTCTTCTGCTGAACCACGGCCAGACAACTTCAGCCATCGGCCCTGATCCCATCCTGGAGAAGCAGACTGACACTAACGGCAAGTTCGGCAACAACTCGCTCTATCCACATGCGGTTCCTGGCTCAAGCTATGGATCACTGGGATTTCCGTCTTCTGCCTACAACCCCCAAAAGGGGACTATTGAGTTCTGGTACAAACCGGACCAAACCACCGGCAACATCATCTTCAGCGTCGGTGGGAATCCTGAATCGTCTGCCCAGTCGAACATATTATCCCTTTATCAAAACTGGTGGTGGGGAAATAATTATCCGGTCGCCGCTTCAAGCATGGACAATGTGAACTGGGGATACCTGACTTACACAGAAGCCAGCTCGCGCTGGATATGGGACACCAGTCGATGGTACCACATTGCGGTTACATATAAGACTCAAGGAACTTCCACCGACTTCGTAAACCTGTTTATTGACGGAAAGCTGCAATACGCATGTAATGGCTATCCGCAACGAAGCATCACATCGAGTCCGACTGGCGATATCTGGTTTGCAGGGTTTATGGCGGATTCATTCTGGTATTCAGCGAGCGCGGCGCGTTTTGATGAGATCCGGATAATGGACGACATCATCTATACAGAGGATTTCACGCCCCCGACTGCGGAATTCGGCGAGTACACTGCCAGCGGCCGGGACAAAGGTTCGAGTTTCGCCGACCGGCAGGAACAACTTCGTGCCGTAGTTGCCGCGGGGAATAATGTGGTGACCCGCGCGATACCACAAGCCAAACGCTATCCGCGAGACTGCATTCTCGCCAGTTGGATCAACTCCAACACGTCATGCGCACTGAGCTTGAGCGCGGCACGCAACGAGGTGGAAGGCGCCCAGTTTGTTGTCGTCCCGTTGCACACAACTCCTGACACGCTCACCTATACACTGACAGCCACAGACTTGACCGGCCCCGGCGGAGCGACAATAGCCGCTTCCAACATCAAGCTTCAGCAGGTGGGGTACATACCAACCATTAATAACGGTGGCGTTTACAGCGGATACTATGCCGACGCGCTGATGCCCTCTGGAACCCTGACTGTAAAAGCCGACTGTATAACGCCTGTGTATGTAAGAGTCAAAGTGCCCACTGGAACTGCGGCCGGCAACTACACGGGAACCATAAGTTTCCAGGGGGGGCAAACTGCCGCGACCATCTCGCTGCATGTGTATCATTTCACCCTGCCCGATGTGGGACATATCAAGACTTCATTCTGGCTGTCGAGAGCCCAGATCGAGAAATATTTTGGAATGACAGAGCCAATTCCATGGGCAACTCATCAGACTTGGCTGCAGGCTGTGTGTGATGCAAGACTTTCCCCGATTGATTACACTGAGGGGGCCATCAATGACTGGTTCAAGATTATCCTCGAAGATGACGGATCAGTCACCCCGGATCTAAGCGATTGGATAAAATACGCCAACTTCATCTGCAGCCGCAACGCCACTGCAATCAACCTCGGAACCTCTCACTGGTTCGGGTTTGAACTTGATTCGAAGAATGCAGTGAGGCGGTCAGATAATCAAATCGTGCCTCTAAATCAGGCACAACGCGAGAGCGCGGTTAAAAAATGGCTAAATGCCGCTCAGTCATACCTTCGCAGCAATGGCTGGGACTCCAAGGGGTATGTGCAGGGATTCGATGAACCGCATGCGCCTGACCAATGGTCAGTCATGCAGCGCCATTACACGGCGATGAGACTGATGGAGCCCAATACCAAGTATCTCGTAACATTCGGGAGTCTTGGCGAGGCCGAACCGTATAAGGATTGCATAGATATCTTGGTGCCACGAAACGGTGCCGGCTATGGACCTGCCCCTAATGATCCAATCAGGGCCAACCATAAGAGCAGCAACAGCAAAGGCGAGAACTGGACATATGCATGTTGGGAGGGTTCCAAGTCCATCATCCACAACTCCCAGTTCGTTAACCGGCGATATCTCTGGGAGAGCTGGGGCAAGGGATCGGACTGCATGGACGGAATCCTGTATTGGGGAGTCAACCAATGGGGATTCAACCCATTTGGCGTCAATACGCCTGTCCCGACCAACCAGACAAGATGGCCGAGTTGCGATTGGACATACCTCGCAGACCGCTATGAGATGACCGTGCAAGGGGATGGCCTTTACTTCTATGTTCACGAGGACGGGACTCCGTGTCCCAGAATGGCTTTGGAACTGATCCGAGAGGGGTTGGAGGATTTCGAGTACTTCCATCTCCTGAATCAACGTGATCCCAACAATGCGCTGTTAAACTCTATTGGCACTGTTGGTACAGCCGAAGAGATGGGCACTCTGCGCGATAACATCGCGGCTGAAATCGAGAGAGTGACGATTAACGATAAAGCGATGGATAACTGGAAATACGCGCGATTCGGGGCGGATGCAAACAACCCGGCCATCAGCGGCGATAGCATGGTGAACAATACGGCTGGAATTTCGAACCTGATGGCTTACGCGCTTGGCGCAAATCCCTATACAGCCACGGCCGGCGTGCTGCCGACAGGCGGCATACAACGGGTTTCGAACGTGAATTACCCCAAACTCAGCTTCACCCGGAACCCCTCCGCGACGGACATTACTTACACGGTGGAGGGTTCCCCGGATCTCAGTGGATCCAATTGGAGCACGATAAGCACTTTCAGTAACGGCACATGGTCTCCAAGCAGCAATGTCATGGAGACATCCGGCACTACGACCGTATGGGACACAACGCCAATGAACTCAGCACCCAGACGCTTCATGCGCTTGAAGGTGATACATTAGACATGTCGCCCCTGAAAAACTCATGGGATCAAGTGCTGATGCTGGAGGTGAGGCGAAAGCGCTTCGATCTCTCTCCTCCGCAGCCAAGCATTGCGGATATCGATAGCAAAAACAACGTATCTCAAGTGATCTCCTCCATTCATTCCTTCAACCCGATCGTTTTTCATCGTGACCAGAAATTGTTCCTGTTGCGAATGGACTCCGCTTTTTATGCCATGCGCGTGACCCCCGAGGGTCACCTGGTGCACGTCGGAAGCGGCACGTTGCCCGCGAATCTGGCGCAATGCGGGCTCGATGAAGCACTTTGGTTTGATCGCCTCGATGATTACGAGGAATACAACTATGTCTGGAACAACCAGGGACGCTGCTTTGAATTGCCCTGCTTTGGGGATGTGAATTATGTCGAATCGGCGTTGAAGGTTTCGTTTCCTCAGCCTGCGGGACCGTTTGAATCCGGTGATGCCGCCAACCTGCCCGTGCGCGATTTGCGGCTCCGCTATGTCAGCCACGACATTCTTCACGACGCCGCACCCGGTTTGGCACCCGCGCACGGATTACCCACCCGCGGCCCGTCCCGCGCCACGCTTTGCGTCATGCTCAAAGATGAGCAATACGATTTTTTCACGAAGCTGTTCTATCGTGTCAGCCCCGCACAAAACATCATCGAGCGCTGGGTGGAGTTGGAAAATTGCACATGCATGACGGTGACGGTTCATCGCCTTTGCTTCGCCACCATGAACCTGCCGCCGGGCAAATGGGAAATGACCCATGCCGCCGGCGTCTGGGCGCGGGAATTCGCCACGCAACGCACACCGCTGGATCAGGGCACGTTCGTCATGGACAACCGCGGTCTCAACACGGGACACAACCACAATCCGTTTTATTTGATCAACGAAACGGCAGCCGCCAGCGAGAAAAACGGGACGGTGCATTTCGGTGCCTTGGCGTTCAGCGGCAACTGGTCGCTTCAATTTGAATCCTTGTTCAACCAAACCGTGCGCGTGCATGGCGGCTATGAAGCGGGTGATTTGTCCATGCCCCTTGCGCCCGGCCAGAAACACGCCACCCCCGCGATGATCCTGGGTTGGTGCGAAGGTGGCTGGGGCCAGGCAAGCCGTCATTTGCACGATTTCGCCCGGGAATTTGTGCTTCCCGGCGCTGCCCCGCAGCCTTACCGCCCCGTGCTCTACAACAGTTGGGAAGCGACCTATTTCGACGTGCAGGTGCAAAACCAGATTGAACTGGCGCGGAAAGCCGCGGCGATCGGCGTGGAACTGTTCTGTGTGGACGATGGCTGGTTTGGCGCGCGCCGACACGACCGCGCGGGACTCGGCGACTGGGTCGTGAGCCCGGCCGCTTTTCCAAAGGGCCTCAAGCCATTGATCGATGAAGTGAAAGAACTCGGCATGAAGTTCGGATTGTGGGTCGAGCCGGAAATGGTCAATCCCGATTCGGATTTGTATCGCGCCCACCCGGACTGGGTTCTGCATTTTCCCGGACGACCACGCACGGAAATGCGCCAGCAACTGATCCTGGATTTCGGCCGCGAGGAAGTCGTGCAGTTCATCGGTGACGCGCTGGAAAAACTCCTGCGTGAAAACGCGATTGATTTTTTCAAATGGGACATGAATCGGTTCGCCACGGAGCCCGGTTCCGTGGCGGGCCAGACGATCGGTCATCGCCACGCCGCTGCGGTCTATCGCATCATGGATCGCCTGCGAAAGAACTTCCCGCATCTTTCAATTCAAAGTTGCTCCGGCGGCGGTGGTCGTGTGGACCTGGGCATGCTCGCTCGCGCCGACCAGGTCTGGACGAGCGACAACACCGATGCGTTCGACCGCGCGATCATTCAGGATGGTTACAGCCTCGCCTATCCGCCACGCGCCATGGAATGCTGGGTGACGCACGAAAAAAACCATCAAACCGGAAGGCACGCCTCGCTGGATCTCCGCTTTGATGTGGCGATGCGCGGAGCCCTTGGCATTGGCTCATCACTCAATCAACTCGGTGAGGAGGAACTCGCCCGATACCAGCGCAAAATCGCGTTTTACAAGCGCATTCGCCCCGTTGTGCAGGAAGGCAATCTCCATCGACTGGCGCTCGCGGCCGAGGGAGGCACAAGCATCTGGTTGAGCGTGCTGCGTGACGGAAGCCAGGCGGTTTATTCCAGTGTCACCATCACGCAATTGCAGGGAGTTTTTCGCGCCCCGCCCGTGCTGTGCGGGCTGGTTCCCGAAGCGATTTATCGTGTGCTTGATGAACACGACACGGAATTGGCGCGATACCATGGCGCTCAATTGATGACGCTCGGCCTGCCCAATGATCCAACCAAGGGTGGCTTCGGTTGCACGGTGCGCAGCAAGACGCTCTGGCTGGTGCGTGCGGATTGATCAGAGGTAGGTTCTCCAAATTAAACGGATGATCAGCAATCACAAAGCACACAGTTGAAGCCACGAAACGTGAAATCTTGATATGATAAATGATATGGAAAGTGCAGCTTCAGGCCTCGTGAGCCTCCACCTCCATGAAGGTTGGAAGTTCCGGGACTCTTCGGGCGGGAAATGGCGTTCGGCCACCGTGCCGGGCTCCGTGCACTCCGACCTGCTACGCCATGAGGTGATTCCCGATCCGTTCCATGGGCGCAATGAACTCGGTTTGCAGTGGATCGAGGAGGCGGATTGGGACTACCGCTGCGTGTTCACCGTCGGGCCGGAACTGCTTGGCCGCGCGAACATCGACCTTGTCTTCGAGTGCTTGGACACCGTCGCCACGGTGGTGCTGAACGGCACGACCATCCTCCGCGCGGAGAACATGTTTCAAGGGTATCGCTTGCCTGTTCAAGGGGTGTTGCGCAGGGGGCGGAACACCCTTGAGATCCGCTTTGGGAGCGCGATGGAATACATTCGCACGAAGCGGCCGGATTTCCATGCCAAGGAATTCAATGATCCAGTGGGCGGGTGTTATCGCATTCGCAAGCAGCAGTGCCAGTTCGGTTGGGACTGGGGTCCCCGGCTGGTGACCTGCGGCATTCGCAAGCCCGTGCGTCTTGAGGCTTGGAGCGGCAACCGGATTGCCGGGGCCCGGATCGTTCAGCACCACGCGAAGGACGGCGTCACGCTGGAGGTGTTTCCGGAACTCGCATCCAAGGGAGGGCAACTTCTTGCGACCGTCACCCATGACGGAAGCATCGTGTCCACGCATCAGTCTGCTGCGTCATCATTCAAGCTCAAGATTCCGAAACCCAAACTCTGGTGGCCGGCCGGACAGGGGGATCAGCCGCTCTATGAGGTGAAACTCGAACTGCAAGACGGCACCGGGCGTCTCCTCGATGCATGGAGCCGACGCATCGGATTGCGAACCATCACTCTGGATCGAGGGGCTGGCGGTTCGCATGACCGGAGAAAAGAAAACGCCGGTGATGATCGGTTTGGTTTTCGCGTCAACGGGCGCTTGATTTT
>CAYRLT010000696.1:0-1802 GCA_964425095.1 uncultured Luteolibacter sp. | reverse complement strand
CCTCATCGGGATCAACCACCACGAGCGTGAGCCTCGGTGTATCTTGAACAGCCGCGCCATCAGGAGGAAAAAAGACAACAGGGACGTTTGCTCCCCGTTCAAACTCTTTTCGAACCATGCTGTTCATGGCCGGTTTTATCTCTGTTGCCTCGTCGAGGGAGGCCCGACGATCGTTGACGATCTTTTTCATTGTCGGCTGATAGCCGATTTTGAAGCCGTCCGATCCAATACGTCTGATGAAATACGACTTATCTTCGAGAGAAAAGGCGGCATTATCGACGGAGGTTGTGTCGATGTCAGGCTCGCACAGGGCAAACCGGAGTTCCGGCAGATGGGCCACCTTGTCTACCTGACCACCGGAGGATTCGAAAAGAATGGCTGTGCCGACGCGTCTGTGTATATGTCTCAGGGCGCCCTTCGCATCGGCGTCGAGCGCGCGAGCGTGAGAATGCACCCCGGAGATGTCCGTATCAAGAGCCGCTACGAGACGAGATTCTCCGAGTTGGCCAAGGACGACGCTCCTAAAATCAGGGACGTCCAGGGGAGCTGAACCAAGGGTAATGAGAGGCTCTTTACGCGCCTCCGTAAATCCCGTTCGATAAGCCCATGAAATCCACTGTGCAAGCATCGCCAGCGTTCCGCGTGTCTGCTGGTATTGCGGCAACGCCTGCCACTTTCTCTGAAAGACGGACAGGGTTGCCGGATGGAAGGGATAGCAATTCTCAAAGCGGCTGCGCAGGAATTCCTTTGCTTTTGCCTCCGTGATGCTGGTATCGACGGCGGTCCACTCCGAGGGCAACTGGGCCCGACGCTCAAAACACCAATCAGAATAAGCCTTGGCTATACCTTTGCGGATTTTTTCGTTGCCGACGTTGTCAAACAGACGACGCCGAATCACCTCACTGATTTCCGTCTCGTCATTTGCTATCAAGTCCTTGGCTACCCGGCGAACAACCTTGGTAATCCTGTCCTGCCACCGCATATCCCAATCGGACATCTCAACCTGGCTGCGGGGAAGACTGATGACCGCAGCGCCATGAGTGGTTCCCGTCGTGGCAACGGTAAGATTCTGTAAGAAGGCATGGAAATGATCCGCCATTGCCCTATGGCGATTGAGGAAATTTAGAACCTCGTCAAAGAGAAGAAGCACAGGGGCGCCCGCTGCACTAAACACACGGTTCAGCGCTTCCGTCCCCGGTGGCGTAAACCGTGCCGCTGATCCGAGTTCTTTCACGCCTTTTTCTCCTGCTAACTGTCGGGCAACATCGATCCAGGGCGTTTCACGGCCTTCCTGTGGATCCCATGCGTTGCCTACAAATACGGCTACCTTTGCAGCAGGCACAGATGCAATGCCGGCCTCCTGGAGGAGGGGCGCTACACCGGAAAATTCCGCTGCTTTCGTGCTGCTTGTAACGAGATGATAAAGTGCCGTCAGCGTGTGCGTCTTCCCTCCACCGAATTGCGTGATCAGCGTCATTACGGGCGCAGTGTTTGCCGTCTCACCGCTCAGGCGCCGCAGAATCATTCCGACGTGCTCGCGTAACGCCCGCGTAAAACAGGTGCGGGAAAAGAAATGCTTCGGCTCCCGATAGTCTTCTGGGGCGGACTTTGCAACGACCTGCTCCAGATGAATGGCGAATTCGTCAGGATTAAATGACCGTCCTTCTCTTACTTCCTTTCGCGGCGTTGCTACTTTGTACCAAGGTTCCATTTTGATGCTCCATATCTCAAATACTTATTAAAATTCTTCAAACATCTATAACGCTACCTCGGCACTGCCAAAAGCATCGCATCAAGAAGGC
>CAYRLT010000695.1:0-7163 GCA_964425095.1 uncultured Luteolibacter sp. | reverse complement strand
GGTATCGTCGCGGCGGCGGATGCACGGGTCCCTCTCGTGGTCATTGCGATGGGGAGCAGCGGTGATAGCGCTTTGGTTAGAAATGCGATCGCTTATGCCATGGAAAGAGGCGTGATGATTGTCGCCGCAGCAGGCAACAATGGCATCAATCAAGTTTCTTATCCAGCGGCAAACGACGGAGTCATCGCCGTTGGTGCCGTCGATGCACTCGGCAATCATCTGGAATTCTCGAACTCGGGAAATGAGATCGCGATTTCCGCTCCGGGTTATGGATTGAATGCAGCATGGACCGATGATCGGGCCGCCAGCGTGAGTGGGACTTCATTCAGTGCCCCTATCGTCGGCGGGCTGATCGCCGCTCTGATGACTGAAGCCAGCCCCGGAAATTTAACGGCTCCGCAGGCGTGGAAACTCCTTACCGCATACCTCAATGACGGCGGCGCGGCGGGTGTGGACCCCGAGCTTGGCGCGGGCATGCCGGATATCGGCCGTGTTTTGACCGGCACGACTACCGGGGTGTATGACGCCGCACTGGCATCCCAACGGATTCTCCAACCGGATGCGGGAAACCCCTACGGCCAAGTTGAAATCCTAATACAAAACCGTGGCACGGAAACTTTGGTGAACACTTCCGTTAGGGTCAACGTGGCTGGCAGGGAGACCGTAGTGAACCTAACATCTATCGCGCCTGATGCGGTGAGAACCATCCGGGTCCCGGTAACGCAACCGCCAAGCGACGAAACCAGCAGTTTCACCATCGACTCACGGGCCATACTGGGCGGAGGCTTGCAGGATGTGAAACCCTCGAATGACCGCCGTGTTGAAACCTATGATCCAGCTGGCAATCCATTCTGACGTCCTTCTACTTGCCACAGCGCCGGATTCGCGCATCTTACAATAGCCACTTCCATTCATGTCCGAACTCCCAATTCCTTCCGCATCTTCTTCCGCTCCCCACTGGTATTCGGGACCGCGTTTGTGGAGTGTCTTAAAAAAGGTCGCCGCAAAAGCCAGTCGCAAGACCCTTTCTTCCGCTCTGATTCTCTTTTACTGCCTGAAGGACCGCGATACGCCAACCTGGGCCAAAGGCGTGATCATCGGCGCTCTGGGGTATTTGATCATGCCCGTCGATATGATTCCGGATCTGATTCCTGGTGCGGGATACGGCGATGATTGGGGCGCGATCGTGGCGGCGCTGGCGACCGTGGCCGCCTACATCAAGGATGAGCACAAGGCGAAGGCGGAAGCACAAGTGGTCCGCTTATTCGGCCTCGCCAATCCACCACCGCCGCCGGAATTCAGTGAATAAATCCATTCGGCGAATCGCCGAAATTTCAGACAACCACAGCTTTCGTTTCTAGGTTGCACATCCTGCGCGCCCAGCCTTCTCTTTGCCCATGTCCCTTCCCATCCTCTATATCAAACCCGGCTGCCCATGGTGTGACGACGTGGTCGAAGCCCTTGAGCGCCTGCGCATCGAAGTAAAAACCGTGGTAGTTTCCGGAAACCCGGAGGCGATGCGTGAAATGGTCGCACTTTCCCAACAAACAAAAGCTCCAACCATGGATTGGCATGGCGAGGTGTTGGCGGACTTCGGAGTGGAAGAACTCATGCCATTCCTTCGCCAACGCGGATTACTCTGAAGATTGGTAGGGCGTGAACGCCGGGAGCGCCCACTTATCCGCCGAATGACGGCGCCAATGAGATGCCCCTGAAAAGCGAAACCCAGAGCGCGGAGCATTCACTTTCTCTCCACATCTCACGCTCAGGAGACAAGTCGGCGGACCGAGCCGGATCCGTCCTACGGGTCAAAATGGCAGGGCGTGCCCCCCCGCGCGCGAAGCATTCCAATCCTCAGTCTTGGCCGGTTTCCTCCAACAAGCGCTTGAGCCGGTTTTTCATCGAAACTTTGCCCACCGCCGACAAGCGATCCACGAAAAGCACGCCGTTGAGGTGGTCGATCTCATGTTGCAGCGCCCGGGCGAGTAAGCCGTCGGTCTCGATCTCCAACACCGATCCATCCAGTTGAGGAAGAATCGCCTTCACCTCCAAGGGCCGACGAACTTCCGCCCGGATACCCTTGATGCTTAGACAGCCCTCGATGCTGATTTCCTTTTCCTGACCAAATGTGATCTCCGGATTGATGAAAATCAGCGGCATGATCGATTCCAATTCCACATCCTCACCATTCACTTTGAGAAAGGAAACGCACTCCGGATCATGCGAAACATCGATCACCGCCAAGCGGAAATCCTCACCCACCTGCGGAGCGGCAAGACCCACACCATTTGCCGCGACCATCGTGTCCAGCATGTCTCCGACAAGCTCGATAAGCGTATCATTCACTTCATCGACGGCGCGGCAGCGCTGGCGGAGGATCGGGTGGCCGTATTGGACTATTTCGCGGATCATGGCTAGGAAAGTGCAAATCCTTAGCGCACAATCGTAAAAGGTCAAACCCGGAGCTTGCGCCATTTCTCTACGTGCATTTCGGGCTTTGCCGGTGTTAGCTTAACCCATGCGTGATGATCTTCTGCGGAATCCGGTGTTTGCCATGGCCGCGGAACAATTCGACCAGGTCGCCGGGTTTCTCGATCTCTCTGCGGATCTGCGCGAACGCTGCAAGTGGCCCAAACGCTGGATCACCGTCACCGTGCCGATCCACCGCGATGACGGCAGCACCGAGGTATTCTTCGGCCACCGCGTACAACACCACCTCACGCGCGGACCGGTCAAGGGCGGCCTGCGTTACCACCCATCCGTAGATCTCGGAGAAATCACCGCCCTCGCCATGTGGATGACTTGGAAATGCGCGCTGATGGACCTGCCCTTCGGTGGTGGCAAGGGCGGCATCGCCTGCGATCCGCGCGGCATGTCCGCAGGCGAACTCGAACGACTCACTCGCCGCTTCACCATGGAGATGATTCCGTTCATCGGCCCGGATACCGATGTCATGGCTCCGGACATGGGGACCAACGAGCAAACCATGGCATGGATGGCCGACACCTACTCGACCCACGCCGGGCACCTCGTTCCCTCGATTGTCACTGGCAAGCCACTCAGTTTGCAAGGATCCTGTGGTCGCACCCGCGCCACCGGGCATGGAGTCGCTTTCCTCGCATCTAACACACTTCACAAACTCGGTGGGTCTGTTTCCGGCGGAACCGCCATCGTTCAGGGATTTGGAAACGTCGGCTCGCACACCGCCCGCACCTTGGCCTCCTATGGCATGATTATCACAGGCATCTCCGACGTCACCGGCGCGATCTGGAACGAGCATGGCATCGACATCACCAAACTCCAAAAGCACGTCGCAAAAACCGGTGGCGTAGCAGGTTTTAATGATTCCCAAAAGATCGATCCACAAGCGCTCTTGCTCCAACCCTGCGACATCCTCGCGCCCTGCGCGCTGGACCGCGTGATCACCGCGGAAAACGCCGCATCACTCCGCTGTCGGATTCTAGCAGAAGGAGCGAACGGGCCCACCTCTCCGGAAGCGGACCACATCCTCAATGAGCGCAAAGACGTCTTCATCATCCCGGACATCCTCTGCAATGCCGGCGGCGTGACCGTTTCCTATTTCGAATGGGTCCAAAACATCCAGCGTTACCTATGGACCGAGCGCGACGTCATCACCCGCCTCGAAACCATGCTCCAAAAGGCGCAGACCAAAGTTACCGCCTACGCGAAACACCACAAAATTTCGCACCGCATGGCCGCCCAAGCCATCGCCATCCGCACCGTTGCCGATGCGAAGTCCGCCCGCGGATTATTCCCCTAACCTCTACATTCCCAACTGTAGCGGCGCGTCTATGATTGCCTCCGACTATCTCCACTACGCTCCGGTTGCCGCTAACTGGCCCTGTGACCGAAATGCCAATGGGAAAATAATTTGAACCGCTAAGTCGCAAAGTCCACCAAGGAGCGCGAAGGGGGGAAGAAAAGCTATTTGTTATGGGTGATTCGTTATTGGGGAAGAAGATGATTATGAGAAGAGGTGGGCGATACCGCCGGGCGCGCCCACTTGTCCGCTGAATGGCGGTGCCAATGAAAAGCGCCTAAAAAAGCGAAACCCATAGCGCAACGCATTCGCTTTCTCTTCGCAAGCTCGCGCACAAATCATTCTCTTTCCCTCCGCACCTCGCGCTCGTGCGATAAATGGTCGGATTGATTCGCTCGCCCCGCATGGCTAGCTCACCCATTCGGGGCACTTCGCGAATAGCTCGTGTCCAAACCACCTACAAGCCTTAGGTGGTTTTGAGCCGGATCCGCCCTGCCGGGCAAAATCCATCCGATCCAACGGACTCCTCCTTCATCTTCCTCTCCCAAATCACAAATCCAAAATCAACACTCATCAATCGATCCAAAGTAACCGGTGACCCGCTCCATTACCCCCGAAAAACATCACCATCCTCCTGCACCCATCACACTTGCCAATCGACGCCACCAGCACCATGGTTAGCTGATTGCAGTCTCATCGATTCCAGACCTATGAAAATCTTCTCCCGCTTCGCGATTCAAGCCACGTTCCGCTTCCTCGCCCTAGGCCTGACCACCCCAGGCTCACTGCTCGCCGCGGAGCTATCCACGGACTTTCCGAAGGAACCGCTGCCACTTGAGTTAGCTCCTCGGATGGGACGTCCCTTTGGCGACAACGCGGTCTTCCAACAGAATATGCCCGTTCCGGTCTGGGGCTGGACCCTGCCGGGCGCGGAAGTTGTAGTGACCTTTGAGCAGCAGAAGCGCACCACCACAGCCGGCGCTGACGGCCGCTTTGAGGTGAAACTGGATGAAATGCCCGCCGACAAGCTGAAATCAGTAAACGACGCGCCTGCCGGACACAACCTAACAGTAATGACCCGTGCTGGTGGAAAGCAAGAAACGAAGGCATATTCTCACATCCTTATAGGCGAGGTCTGGCTGTGCTCGGGGCAGTCAAACATGGCAGTGAAATTCGGCAACACCGCCTATCCGAAAAACTCGCAGCAGGACGCCAACTACCCGGCGCTGCGCTTTCTCGAAACAGAGTGGACTGTCAGCACCTCCCAGACCTGCGGTGCTTGCTACAGCATTTCCTTCGTCTTCGGTCGCAAACTGCAAAGTGAACTGCTGGTTCCCATCGGCCTAATGAATGCCGCAGTGGCGGGCACCGGGATTGAAGGCTGGCTATATGTCCCGCCCGGCGAACCACCAATCCAGACGAAGTATCAAAATTTCATGCCCAAGATCGAGCCCTTGGTGGGCCACGCGATGCGCGGCGCTCTGTGGTACCAGGGCGAAGCCAACGTCAAAGACGGCAAGGACTACCTGCCCAAGATGAATCGCCTTATCGAAGGCTGGCGCACGACCTGGAAGCAGGGCAACTTCCCGTTCTACTACGTCCAACTCGCTTCGATGGGCGAATCCCCCACCGACAAACCGGAATGCGGCGATGGCCGGGCCGCTATTCGCAATTCGCAGTTAGAAGCGCTTGGCATCTCTAACACAGGCATGGCAGTGACCATCGATATCGGCGAGAAAAAGGAACACCCATATAACAAGTTTGACGTCGGACTGCGACTGGCGCGTTGGGCCCTGCACAAGGACTACGGCATGAAGGATCTGGTCCCGAGCGGCCCGCTCTACAAAGCCCATCAGATCGAGGGTCGCACCATCCGAGTGAAATTCGATTACGCCCAAAACGGCCTGATGCTCGCTAACAAGAACAGCCACGAACTACCGGTGACGACGCCGGATGCGGCGATGCCATGGTTGTCGATCCAAGCCAAGGACGGCAGCTGGTATTGGGCGGAGGGTAAAATCGCCGGATCGGACCTGATCGTCACCTCCAAGGAGGTCACAGAGCCGGTCGCCGTGCGCTACGCCTACACCATGTTTCCCGTCGGCTGCAACCTCTACAACAAAGACGGCCTACCCGCCTCACCCTTCACCACGTCCGGCTACTGACTGACTACTGAACTTCTATATGCCTTCTTTTGGGATGAAGGCTCATTCGAGGCCCGGTGGACGGGAAAGATGATGTTTGATTATTTTTGTCTCTCTTGGTTACTGGGATTTTTTTGTCCGTCATCCGTCTTGTGCGCTCGACTCGGTCGACCCGGATAGTAAGTTTTTCCTGTCTTGCGGAGTTAGCCCACGGCATCCACGACCTCCAATCCCATCCTGACATGAATAAGCACCCGATCCGTCGTTTCACCCTTTCCGCCACGGTGTTGGTCGGACTTTTGATGACCACAATGGGCACCAAGGTGGCTCGGGCGCAAACCTCCGCAGAAACTCCGGAAGCCATAGAAAAGGCTCGGCAGGAGCGCATCCAATGGTGGCGCGACGGCCGCTTCGGGCTATTCATCCATTGGGGGCTGTATGCCATTCCCGCAGGAACATGGAAGGACAAGGTCTATGAGACCGGCTATTCCGAATGGATCATGTATGAGGAAAAAATCCCGGCGAAGGATTACTCGGCGCTTGCGCGAAAGTTCAATCCGACACGCTTCGATGCCGATGCCTGGGTGGCGGTGGCCAAGGCGGTAGGAATGAAATATATCGTGCTTACCGCGAAGCATCATGACGGCTTCAGTCTATTTGATTCCAAGCTGACTGATTACGACACCGTCGATGGAACGCCCTTCAAACGCGATGTTGTGGGCGAACTGGCGGCGGCGTGCCGCAAAGCAGGCTTGCGCTTCGGTTGTTACTATTCCGTCGATCGCGACTGGTATCGGCCAACAGGTCCCGGCACCCTCTTGAAGCAGACCAATACCTGGGATTACCCGGATTCCCCGAAGCAGGAGTACGACCGCTATTTCGCGGAGTTTGCCAAACCGCAGGTGGAGGAACTGCTCACCCGCTATCAACCGGACCTGCTGTGGTTCGACGACATCGACATGAAGACCCATGAGCAGGCGGAGGCGCTCTATCAGTCGATCCGGCGCATCCGTCCGTCATGCATCATCAACAGTCGCATCCGCACCTTCACGATGCCTGAGAAATTTCCGCCGCCGCAGTGCGACTATCTATCTTCGGGAGGATCGGTGTGGAAAACTAAGCTGAATAATCTCCACTGCGGCACTTCCCATTGCTGCCAAACCCGCTCATGGTAAAGCCATGTTGCCACGGGGGCGTTGGGGTCAAAATCCGGCTGCGCGGCCGATATATCGCGCGCC
>CAYRLT010000694.1:0-4801 GCA_964425095.1 uncultured Luteolibacter sp. | reverse complement strand
ATGTTGGTCGCCGGGTTGCTGACGGAGAACGATCCTCCATCGTCTGCCAGCGAGGAAAGCGCGTCCTGAATTTCATCCGGTCCATCGTCCGCCGATAGCTCGCGGGTTTTCTTGTATCCACGGCGCAACTGGTAGGTTCCTTTGAACGTTGGCTGAATCTTGAGCGCCTGGATTTCTGGCCAGATTGTGGTGGCAGATATGCCGCCTGCTTGCACCTCGCTCACGGTAGGCGCGGGCGGCACGATCAATTCAAAGCTTGCGGTCGATGCCAGCGGTGCCTGGACGAGCCGAACCTCGTGGCGATACTGCCCCGCTATCTCCGTTGATCGCACCCGCACGAAAGAGACAGGGCGCAATTCGGAAAGCAGTCCCACGGCAGAGTGTCCGGACAGCGAGATTTCCTGCACGCCAGTGGAAATGATCCAAGAGCCATCCTGCTTGCTCACCACCGCGTTATCTAATCCGATGGCGGCAAGAGCGGTTTGCAGAGCGCCCGCCGTGGCGTCGTGTGGGATCGACGCGGTGTTTTGACTGTCCACTCGCAGCACGAAGAAGCCAATCGTTGGCCGGGCATCGACAAATCCAATGGAAGCGCGGATGTGCGTCACAATTCTCTGCACCTCGATGGGCGAACCTTCGAGCGATTCCGCAAAACGCATCCCAATACGCACCTTGTCCCCCTGCACGAATGCGGGGAATGAAATCGCGCTACCACCCAGAGTCGTGGTCAGCCTGCGAGTGGTGAGATTGGCGTAAACGGTGGCCTGCATGTCCTGCCCATGCCCGCCGCGTCAACTCACAGCTCAAAGAACTTCACCGTAATGAGCCTCTTTACCAAGGGCCGCCAGTCCCGCCCCGGTCAATTTATTCATGCAACGGGATGTGAAGCCGTGACCCACTCAAGCCACCTATTTGCTTTCTGCGGGAGGGTCCTGAAAGAGCCAATGGGTCGGATCGCAAGGCGTGAAAATGGGGCGGATGATTTTAGGGGACTTGCGGCGGTGGTATAAGCTCATTTTTTGATGCTTCGTCAGCTTCTTGGGTCGTAACCCAGATTGATCGAGATCCAAATGGGAGCACTACGTAGCCGGAACGAAATTCTTTAGTCCATACATAGGCTGGTATGTAAATCATTTTATCTTTCAGTGGCTGGTAGAAAAATTCTGCTTGGTTGTATTTAATTTTTGTCAATTTGAAGAAAGAATCCTCCATCGTTTTATTCATCACCATTTGATTCATGGCGGGCGCCTCTTCTGAAAAAATAACACCCATTCTAGATAATTTTCTTTCAGGGTTATAATCGTAAATAAATATTGTCTCATGGTCAGCAATGATGACTTTTGATAATATTCTATTCCACCCACCTTTGTAAGATATATGGTTATCAATACCCTCAGATGTTTTTCGGGCTTCTTGCTTTAAAATTTCCGGAGCGCCTTGAATGGTTGCGATTATCAGTAAAAAAACACAAATGATTTTTTTGTAACACATATTAGCTGATATGATTTTGTTTTTTGACTGGAGGCTCCTGTAAGGGCTGTTGGATTGGACCGGATGGCAGGAGAAAAGGTTTTTTATATCGAAGGATTCGTCCACGGCATATTTTTCCAACTGTAAGAAATTATTTCATCTAATTCCTTCTGAATGACATTATTCATTGCATCGTTTCCGACCATGCTCGAAAACATGTTTTCATTGCCTTCAGCAGCAAGTATCAATCTTACTGTATCTAGTAATGTGCGTGGCTTATTATTTTTGTAATAATTGATGCTTTCTGCTGACCAATTATGGATTTGAATCCTTATAAGTATAGCGATACTAATACACTTGTATTGACTGCATTCGCGGCCATTCGCGGCGTGCTCATAAATGGCTGAATTAACGGTTTGAGCCAGCCACTTCGCAACAGCTCCAGGCTCGCCATGTTTAGCAAGAAATTTCTTAAACATAAATGAATGATTAGTAGGGATTTACCTTTAATTATTAGTATATATTAGATATTATTTTTGGTTCATCTTATGATACCCAAAAACGGCAATCACAAGTCCAAAAATTAAAGTTGCAACAAAGATTGATCCAAGTCGGTCAGGAGTGCCCCCCTTCAACAAGGCAAGCAAAACAATAGCTCCAAATACTCCGCAACCGACGCCGATTAATTTCAAAAAATCTTGCATAAGAATTCGTTCATTAAAATTACTAACTATGAAATCCCGTTAATTATTAAGTCCCCAATCCAACACGCAAAGCTGCTAGGAATTTGCTTTCTGCGGGAGGCCCCTGAAAGAGCCATTGGCTGTATCGGAGGGCTGGAAAATTGGGGTTGCGGGGGAAAAGGGGGGTTGGGGTAAAGCTGAAATGCTGAAAACTGAGCGCTGAAAGGAAGAATGCTCCGCTGGACGCCGAGATTTGGCGGTATCGGAGGGATTCACGGCGGTTTTCATTCGCGGTGAGCGTAGCTCTCCAGACCGCTTTGCCAAGATTTCTTTTGACGGCGGTTTTTCGGCGAGTCTGTCCGGATCCATGTGTATTTGCGAACCAGGATGCGGCCGTCGTCCAAATGAGATTTCAGGTGCTTTCCATGTCGGCGTCTGGTCGAACCAGTCTGGGTCAGGCTCATTTGGATTCTGGGGACGGTTGAACCAGTCGAGATCGGGTTTGTCGTCGTGAATCCGCTCCTTGATGGCGACTGGCAGCTCGTGATGCGCCCTCACAGCTCAAAATACTCCGGGTCGAACTTCTCCATCACGTAAGGGAACGGCGGTTCCAACCCGGCTGCCTGATCTGCTTCTTCCTCTTCCTCGCCCATGCGCTTAGCAAGAAGCCGCTCCGCTTTGTCGAGGCCGAAGCCGTCTTTGGGTTCCTCACTCATAGCGACCAGAACCTCCCTGCAAGGTTGCGGTTGCGGAGCACCTGGAGCGCGGTGTTGTAGGCGTCGTTTCCGGGGGCGAGAAGGCTGCTGATGATGGGATCGGCAATTCCGGCGGCCAGTCCGGTTTGAAGTGTGATCGGCTCGATGGGTGTGGGGTCGGGGATTTTCTGGGGAGCGTGGGCGAGATTCCAGAACTGGTCGTGTTTGACGAAGGTGGTCCATGTGGAGTCCATCGGTGCCTCGGGGGCGAATCCTGGTGGTGAGATGAAGTAGATGGTGGCGATCTGGATGGCATCGAACTCGGGATCGGGGGTTCCTTCCAGCAGGTTGCCGATGTCCGCCTCTACGATGGGTTGGTATTTTGCCGTTATCTTCAAATACGGGCGTTTGCGGGCTGGTGTGGATCGTCCGTAGTTGATGACGAGAAGCGCGCTGAAGCTATCGAGGAACGGGTTGCCCTTGATCACATCTAGCTTTGCCGCAGGACGATCCATGTAGAGCACCACGTCACAAGCACGGAGCAGAGGCGCGGGTTCTTTGGGTTCTTCGGATTGCACCTCCTGAATGCCGGAGTTGAGATTGCCTTGGAAGGTCAGCTTTTCATCGGTCACGCCGAACTGGATGAAGAACTCAGGCACCTGCTCGAACTTCACGGCGATGTTTCCTGATGCTGAAACCGACACCGAATCCGGGTTTGCGCCTTTGCCAATGATTCGAGTTCCTGAGACGGGGATTTGCGGTGCTTCGGTGATGAGTGCGTCCGCCGATTGATCCTTCTCAGGGCGAGTGCCGGTTTCCTCCTCGATCCGGTCGAGGGTGCGTTCGGAGGCGAGCATGGCTGGGATGGGGATTTCCGGTTCCACTCCATTCACGAAGCCGGGACGGATACGGAACACCCACTGTTCGGCGATGTCGCTCCATTCCGGCACGATCGTCCACGGATGAACCCAGCGGCGTGACATTCTCACGAACCGCAATGGCAGCCGCCGCGACACCTCGTCGATCATGACGTTCCATGTCTCGGCGTTGATGATGGCAACCTTGCGCTTCATGTCGGGATGAACAGGTGGCGACCGACGGCTTTCGCGTCCGGGTCTTTCTTGAGGTCGGCCTCGCTCGGTCGGCGCTCTTGGAACTCGTAGCGAATGTTGTGATGGACGATCTGGAACACCTCCTCGATGGAGCCGCCATCTGCCGATGCACGCAGGAACGCGAGCGGGTAGTAGCCGAAGCCATCGAGCGGTCCCTTGGCCGAATCGGTCTGCACGATTTCGACATTCTCGCTTACCTGTTCTCCCGCCTTGTTTTCCTCCACGCCGGAAATCCCGCCGCTCACGGATTGCTTGATGCGCAGCGAGATGTAGATCCGCCCGTCTTTGGATGCCTTTTTTGAATCCAGCTTGAGCGCCGGATAGTCCTTGCCGGTTTCGCGGCTGCCGTCCTTGTCGCGGTTGTCGATTCGGCGTTTCTGCCCACTCTCTGTGATGACAGGAATCAGGTCATTCACGGTTCCCGGTGAAACGCGCACCGATGATCCGCTGACCATCACACGGAACGGATGGCGAAACATCTGATGGTCGCGAACTCTTACGATGGTTCCGTGGGGCGTGATGCGCACGTCGATGCCGTCGTCTGGAACGACTTTCAATGAATCCACCCAGCGGACAAGTCGTTCCCACGCATCGCGCACCTTCTCGCCCTTGCGCACTTTGAGTTCCCGCGTCGTCATTGCTTGCTGGCTTTCTCATAAATCTCCTCAACCCAACCGCTCGGCGGTGAGAGAAGCCATTCGTTTTCGATGCGCCACACGTCGCCATTCTGTGAAATTTTCGGTGGCATCGCCATCCAGGTGCGACTGCCGAAATCGACTGCGGCAATCGCGTCTGGGGCGTCGGGGATGCTGGAATAGACCTTGCCGATGTCGTTGATCGT
>CAYRLT010000693.1:0-1952 GCA_964425095.1 uncultured Luteolibacter sp. | reverse complement strand
ACATGCCATGATCTCTTTCCCAATCAACAGCCCAGCCCACAGAGGCTCCCTTGTTCCTTAGGCAATCCTTGACGAAGAACTCGTTTCGCTTCTCATTTTTGTTCAACACAATGACTAAAGTATTGACGATGTCTGAGGCGGACCCCGAAGTCCGGCCACGCAGTGGCTAGATTAAGCTATGGTGGCGGGGTGCGGGAAAGTGATAGAGGATCATGGATGTTGAATCAAGCATGAAGTGGAAGGGTTGTTCACAGGCCCGGCCGTCGAGAATGGGTCCATTAAAAACTCGTCGGAGACGGCCGGAGTCTGTGCACAACCCGGTGGTCATGCGGCCTCCTGGGTTGCTTGCCCGGCGGCGTCGCCGGGACTTGCCGGAGATGTCTGATAGACAACTGTCGGCGTGAGGTTGCCAAGCGCCTCGTGGGGCCGCCAGTCGTTGTAGCGATCGAACCACTTGAGCAGACCGGCCCGCAGCGCCGGGAGCGTGGAATGCTCCGACAGATAGATCAGCTCGTATTTGACGCTCCGCCACAGTCGCTCGATGAAGACGTTGTCCATCCACCGCCCGCGGCCGTCCATGCTGATTTTAACTCCCAAGCCGGACAGGCGGCCCGTCCATTCCGCCGAGGTGAACTGACAGCCCTGATCCGTGTTGAAGATCCCGGGAACGCGCCCGGTTGCTCTCAGGGCGTTCTCCAGAGCCTCCAGGCAAAGGTCGGTTCCCATCGTGTTGGAAAGCGCCCAGCCCAGCACCTTGCGCGAATGCCAGTCCATCACCGCGCACAGATAGGCGTGCCCCCGGGGCATCGGCACATAGGTGATGTCGGCGCACCAAACCTGGTCGGGCCGGTCGATGGCCAGTCCACGCAACAGATAGGGATATTTCCGGTGCCCTGTGTCCGGAATGCTCGTGCGCGGCTTGCACCAAATCGCCTCTTGGCCGATTTCCCGCCGCAGGCGCTGGACCCGCTTGCGGTTGATTTGAATGCCGTGATCACGATCCAGGATAGTCACCAACTTGCGACTGCCAATGGATGGATCGATCAGGTAGGTCTCGTCCAACAGGCGCTTGATGCGCGCGTCTTCCGAATCTTCGGCCACGGCCTGATAATCCACCGATGATCTCGCCACGCCTAACAGTTCACATTGCTTTCTCATGCTGATTTTGGGATGCGCTTTGTCTACCAACCCGATGCGATCCCTTACAGGCCGAGTTGTTTGGATTTTTTTGTCAGCCAGTCCAATTCCACGGCCTGTTGGCCGATCTTGGCATGAAGCTGGGCGCGTTCACGTTCGAATTCTTCGGCCTCGGTTTTGCCCACGCCCGGTCCGAAGACCGTTGCGGCACCCTCGGCCATCGTCTTCTTCCACTCGGACACCTGCACCGGGTGGACATCGTAGTCCTTGGCGATCTGCTGGATGGTCTTGACGCCCTTGAGCGCTTCGAGCGCTACGCGGGCCTTGAATTCAGGGTCGTGTCTTCTTCGTTTTGCTTTCATTGGTAGTGTTTGGGGTTCAGTTTACAGTCCTGCCCCGCTCACCACAATCATAGCTTAGCCACTGGCCCGATTTCCGGGGTCCGCCTCAACCAGGACGACCTCGGAGCCTTGCTGCTCTCCCGTTGGCAACCGGACACCGCCGCCGGTGCCACGGTTGAAGTGAAAGCCGCCCCGGTCGCCGAACCGCTCGCCTCTATGGCCGCCATGGAGCAATGCGGGGACGCAACCTGCCAAGGGATCGTCAAAATAGAGACGACGAATGGCGTCTCCCCTGCAACGTGAATGGAGCGGCCATTTGGAGACCTCTGTCATGCCTCCGCGGCGCCCCACGGCGACTCAAACATCCGACGAGGCCTCATCGCCCCGCCTAAACTACGATGATAGCGGACCTGAAACCCGATGAGAACGTGGAAATCTAGCAAAATAGCGACGATGTCAGTTTGCGAATCTCAT
>CAYRLT010000692.1:0-15525 GCA_964425095.1 uncultured Luteolibacter sp. | reverse complement strand
CCGCCGCCACCGCTTCCGTGACTTTGGGTTTACGAATACCCCGGATCACCTGACTGATTCTTGGCAGCAGCCAGAACAATCCGACAAGCACAACGACCGCAAAAAACAAGGGAGCTCCGCCGCTGATGGATAGAAACGAGGCGACCACCAGCGCGAGTCCGCTACCCAACCACCAACGATCTCGTTTGTAGAAACCACGCAGCGCCAGCAAAATGCCGATTCCAAATCCCAGCCACACCCCGAGACCGGTGCGAGCAACCCACAACGGAACGTTGCCGACATTCACCGAAATCACGCCGTTCGCAGCGACAACCGGAGCAGCATATTCAAGAACTTCCGAACCCGCGCGACCCGTCGCCGCCGCAGCCACTCCAAGTCCTGCCGCAAGAATGACAAACAAAATCCCGCACACCAATGCTCCGATTTTCTTCGCACCTTCCGAATGACCAAAACCTAATAACATCGCGGCCAACCCGATGAGCAACAACACCGCGGGCCCAATCTTATACCTCGCCATCCATTGCCAACCGTTCTCCGCCAGCACCGGCTTGACCAAATCCGCCGTGCCGCCGCTTGGGACAAGTTGGCGGCCTTCGTCGCCAGTCACCGTCCATTCGCCAATTACCACCGGCGCATCCAGTTGAGGCGCAGATAGATGAACTTTACGCGGCGACTTCGAACGCGCTCCGTAGCGCAGGGAAATTTCCACAGCTTGGTTCGGATCGGCCTGGGCCGGTAGCGGCACCAGTGTTTCGCCGCCGTCGGCCCGCGCGTTCACCGCTGCTCCATCGACCTTCGCCTCCCACAGGACGGCTTCTTTTGGGAACACCATGCGCAAGGCACTGCGGCCGCGGGTTTTTACGAAGATGCGGGCATCGGTCACCCATTGTCCGTCACGCGAAACGCGGCTGCTCAGTTGTTGAAAATCAACCACCTGGCCCACGGTTTCGCCCGGTTCAAACCACTCGACGTCCATGCCGATACGGAAATCGCGCGCAGTGTATTGCCATGCACCCAGTGTCGGTGCCGTGCTCAACACGCGGAACTCAGCGGGAATTTCGCTTGGATCAATTTCTAACAAAGCTCCTTCAGTGGTCGACTTGTGGTTCACCTGCAATGGGCTGACGACTTGCACAAAGCCGCGTTCGCCCTGCACTTCAAGCGGGTGGACTTCACCGGGTGAAAGCGTCCCGCCACGTGCGTTCATCGGTTGCTCGAAGGTGAGCAATAGAGTTCCTGCTCCCAGCAGCGGACGCGACAAAGGCACGATCACCGTATCGCCTTCACGCCGCCAATCCCGGCCGACATTCTGACCAGTGACATCGATATTGCCGACACCCTTCGGCACAGCGACGCGCCACTCGGTGGCAGGAGAGCCGATCACGAAAAAGTTCATCAACACGCTGCCGTAAGCCGCGCCGGATTTAAGCGAGTAAAGGTGGAACACATCAGCCTGAATGCTTTGGCCGAGCGCCTCCGCTGTTAGACTAAGCGACCACTTGTCCTCACGCAGGCGAAATGCCTGTTGCAGGCCTGCGGTTTTCTTCGGGAAAAATGTGAGTGGCACTTCCGCAAGTCCGTCGGTGCGGGCGGAGGCCAGCCGGTATCCAGCGGCAGCGACCGCACCAATGTAACCGCGCCGGGATTTCACATCCGGAAATCCGAGTGGCGGCAGTGTCCACGCTCCAGCCTTGGCGGCCTCGTTTTTCTCCAAGCGCACACTCACCAATTGGCGACCCGTCACGGACTTGCGAAACAAAATCTTCAACCTCCGCATGCCATCCTTGCTGTCCGCCGCTACCGCATAATCTCCGACTTCCGCGCCGGTCACCGACGCTACCGCGTGGTCGGCGGGAATATCCATTTCCCACTCGCGCAGCGGAGCCTCGCGGATGTCCAACTCGATGTCGGTGGAAATCCGTCGATCGGTTTCCGCGAGTTCATAGACGGTGGTTTCTGTTAATCCAACCTCAGGCATCACCTGGCTGGCGTTGACCACGTAGCGGTATTCCGCCGACGGGAACCGATAAACAAACACCTGACGCAGCGACTCATCGGGTTTGCCGGGAAATTGCACTGGAGAAAACTGAATCAAGCCATCGGCATCGGCCACCTCGATACGCACCGCGCCGTTGTTCGCCACGCGCAGCCAGCCATTGTGGCGTAGCGCGCCGACGGGCGTCATGCGCAAACCTTCCGCCCGCACAGGGAATCCGCCAAGAGCTGTTTGCGCCTCAATGCGAACTCGGCCCGCGCCTTCGATCGGTCGGCTGAGTTTGAGTTCGATCCGGCGCTTGCCCTCTTTTTCAGTAACCGTCCACCCAGCCACCGAGTCGCCCGCCACGGAGAGAATTTCACCTTGGCCAGTTAGATCGATGACCGGCGATGCGAGCGCGCCTTGGAGGATGCGCAGGTCGAGTTCGGTCAACTGGCGGAGCAATCCGCTACCGACGCGGATGTCGGTGATTTCGGCGCTGGCATAAACGAGTTCGCGCGAGGCCATTTCCTTAACCGTGCGCCATGCCATCGCTGCCGCACCGTTGGCGGGCAGGAAGCCGCGCCATTGGCCCGTGGAAAACACCGGAACCACCGGCAACGCGGGATCGAACGATGTACCAGCCACCGGTCCGCTGATCACGACCGGCACCACTACGCCCGCAGGCAAACGGAAATCGATCGTGCGCCAATCGCCCTTGCGGCGCACGGGAGCTTCGAATGCGAGGTCTACGGGAAATTCGCCCGCTCGTTCGGCCACCAGTTCATGGGACCAAACGCTGTCCTTGCGACGCAACGCAATGTGCCAACCATCACCGGACGCGCTTCCGGAAAGCGCCGCACCGCCGGATAGAAGTTCGCACACCGCACCCGCGCGTTCCGGACGCACCACGCCGGTAAGGCGGAACGCGACGCTGCCGCCATCTTCGGCCACTGTGCCGCGCAACTCGGCATTCGCAAGCGTGGCCGTGCCACGCGGATCAGTGCCGGAAGGTAGAACGCGCATTCCCAGCGCAGCCTTGCCCGAGCCGGAAAACTTGCGATTGCCAGAGCCTTCCACACCCACCAATCCCTCGACACGCACCGGGCGCACATCAGCACCGGCTTCGGCTGTTAGTTCAATGGCCAACGAAAATCCAGTGGCATCGGCTGGGCCTACTAGCAATATATCCGCTTGTTCCTTCTCCACCTTCCCACGCGTGGAAACGACTATCTCAAAAATTTCTTTCTCCACCGGATTCACCGGCCGCACGTCCAGAAAGCGCACGCCGCCCTCCGCCACCCGCACCGACCAATCTCGCAATCCACCGCCCTTCACGCCTGTCACCTCCCCCGCGCCAACCAAAGCCAACGAGAAAAGCCCTGCCTTTCCCTGATGCACGCGGAAACGGACTTTTTGTTCGCTGGTCACATTTTCCAAACCCACCTGCAACTTCACCTGCGCTTCCGCCGAGTGGAACACCGGCACTTCTTTGGGAGTTTCCCTCGGCATCAGATTCCAGGGAATGACCACCATGCTTTTATCTTCTACTTGGGCTAACGCGGCGATGGCTGTTAGAAAGAAAGCGGCTAGTGTTTTCATAGTGAAAGCGGAATTGGACTTATGGGAGTTATAGGAATTATGGGAATGGATGCGCGATGGATGGCATCCATTTCAACGTGGATCGGTCACTCGTCCGAGAAATAGGCAAGCTCCGCTGTCACGATGCTGGATGGCGAAGGCGAAGGGGCGGTCCGCGCGGATTTCCAAGGGTTCTTCGGGATCGATCCTGGCCGAAGTCGCCCGTATCATGATCACGGCGGTGGCGGCCGCGGCTTCGGTGCCGTATTGGTCCACGGCGATGAATGCCTTGTGGATGACCTCGTCGATCGCGAGATAGTCATCGGGTTTGCGCGGTGCCATGCGCGAGAAATCCGCAGTGCCACGCGGCTTGCCGAAAGCACTGGGCATGCCCATGGCGACGAGTTGATCCGCGAGACGGACGCTGTCCGGTTCAAGTTTGAATTTCGGGAAGTGCAGTTTGATTTCACTAAACTCCGCGCTCGCGGCCTGACGCAGCATTTTCGCGGTTAGGGTTTTCTCCAATGCGGCGAGTCCTTGTTTTTCCTCGGGAATGATGAGGAGAAATTGCAAGGCCTGCTCGGCGTAGGGAATCGCGACGATGTCGCCGCCCGGGATCTTGAGATGACCCAACATGCGCTGACCGGTCAAACCGTGGACTTTGACTTCCTTCGTGCCATCGACGAAAAACGGAGCTTCGGCTTCTTCTTGGAACTCACTGGCCCACGCGGCTTTCATATACACCGCGTTGGTGAGGACAAGCCGGGTGTCTTCCTTAATGATGCCGGCCGGAATGAGATCCTTGATGCGACCCTTGGTCTGCGTAGCTACCCAGTCATTGATGCGCTCGCGGGAAGGCTCGGGCGCTTTTTTAAAATCCATGATTTCGAGCGGAGCGCCGTAGGTGGTTTTGACTAGACTTAGGAAAGGTTTCTCAAAAGGATAGCCGTCCTGACCGAAAAGCCGGTTGGCGACGTTGATTTCAAGTGGCGTGTTCGGGCCTCCCTCGCGGTTGGGATTTGCTACTCGCTCGCGGCTTTGGCGGGCGACATCGGTGAGGCTCTTGGCGATGGCGGCAAACCCGGCGTGCACGTCAGATTCCTCCTTCGGAAAATGCAGGGTCGCAGCCATTTCCTCGCGGGTTTTCCCGGCAGCTCCGGCATACGTCATGGCAAGCGCGCTTTGAATCGACCACGGCGAAGCGACGCGGTTGCCACCTTCCGCCGCAAGGCGTTGGTGGAGTTCGAGGCCGAAGGTGTTGATGCCATCGGCGACGGTGGATGGATTCGCGGAAACGCCGGTACCAAGCAAGGCAGTGGCGAGCACAGAGTGGAATATGGTTTTCATGGTGTGAGGAGTCGTATGATTCCTATAATTCCTATAAGTCCCATACGACTTATAGGAATTATAGGATGTATAGGACCTATGGTTTCAGATTCTGTAATCTCTCAGTAAATTCTCACTTCAGCGCATTCACCATGCGTAGCATCTCTGACACGCGAGTGTCTTGCCCGTAGGCCTGCTTCACGGTGGCTTGGGCTTGGGAGAAATTCTTGAAGTCGATGGCATCAGCGAGCGGGCCGCCTTTGAGTTTTTCGCCAGCGAGCATGGACAACACGGCAAGCTGCATCGATGGCGTGGCGCGGTCCACGCCGGTGGTGGCGGAATTGTGCGCCATAGTCCACATGCGTTCGACCATTTCGCCGCTGGCGGTATCACGGAATCTTACGCTCACCTCGCCGATCTCGCCGCGGCCTTCGGGCAGCGGTTCCACCTGATAGATCGCCACGCCTGCTTCCTCGGCAGCGAGTTCGGCGGCGTCCACGGCGTCGTTGCGGAAGTCTTCGGTTTTGAGGCGGTCTTTTTCAAAACCGATGAGTTTGTAACGGGCCACGCGTTCCGGGTTGAAGCGCACTTGCACTTTAACGTTCTCGGCGGCGGGACGGAAGGCCCCGGCGAGTTGTTTGGCGAAGTTCTCATCTCCTCCTTTGCCAACCACGGAATACCGACCATTTCCCTTGCGGGCGAGTTCGGCTAACAATTCGTCGTTCAAATCATCGGCGGCGATGCCTGCGATGTCGAAGGCGATGCCTTGCTGGCGGAGTTGCTCGACCTTGGACGCGAGCCGTTGCGGGTCGGCATCGCCGAGATTGGCTGCGCCATCGGTGAAAAGCACGATGCGGTTCTGCGCGCCCACGAGTTTCTGCCTCATGGCCTTTTCTTCGGCGAGCTTGATGGCGTCCTCCAAATTGGTGCCGCCTTCGCTGGCCGCCTGGTTCACCAAGCCCGCAAGTTTTTCCCCGACCTCGCTGCCCTTCATGTCAACGGCCAGCAGACGCGATGTGCGGGAGAATCCGATAACCGTGACAAGATCCTTGTCGGTGAGCAAGGTGCCGAGGCTGCGCATCGCCGCGTCCATCGCCTCGCGGCGGTCGGCGCGCTCCATCGTGCCGGATTGTTCCTCTTACAACGTGAGCCGCAAAGGTTGTGCGGCGGAGCGACCGGCAGCGGCGGTTTTCAACGCCACGCGCACCAGGTTGCGCCCCGGAATCACCGGATGTGCGGCTTGCTCGATGACACAGGAAACCGGTTGGTTCGCAGCAGGTGCGGGATCGCCGTAATTCACGGCATTGTAAAATTGCTCCACTTTGATGCCCGCCGGATCCGGGCGCTCGCCCTTGGCCAGCGCAGCTTGCGCGATTTGAAACGAAGCGTCGCTGATGTTGAGGGAGAAAGTGGAATACGGATCTTCAGAGGCGGCGATTTCCTCCATCAACTTGGTGAGATCGACCTTGGGCGGTTCTGGCTTGGCCTTTTTCTTGGATTTTACCGTTTTTTGAATCTCCACCTTGTCTGCGGGAACTGCCACTTCCTTGTCCACCTCTCCAAGATCCACTCCTCGAAACAGATATTCGGATGTATAACCGGTATGGATTTCGTATTCTATCTCACCGGGTTTGCTCTCCGCTTTGAAGACAGCTCCCGCTAATGGAATGTCTCCCAATAAAGGAACTTTATCTCCATCTGCCCCCTTGCTTTCATATAAATCTAGCTCCGAAGAGTCAAAATTAGAAAATTTGAATGATCCTAGGATCGGCGAACCATAGTTCACGAAGCCGTCAAAATTGTCTTTCGCCCCGCTTTCTGCCGGAACCGCCAACTCCCATGAACTGTCAACCTGAGCTAGCAACTCTGACCGGGTGTGATCGTACGCCGCACGGTAATAGTCGGATTTGGTTGCCTCAACGCGCTCCAGACCACGACGGGCGGCGGAGTTATAGGGATCGACTTGCAGAGCTTTTTCATACTCGCGCTTGGCGTCATCGTATTTACCGAGATTGTAATTCCCCTCCGCTGAATAGAGATTGCGGCGGACTTGATCGACGTTCTGCGTGTGCTCGTAAGTGAGTGCCGGGTTTGTGCGAAGCGGATCTTCAAGATAGGCGATTTCACGTTTCACATCTTCATTGGACGGATTGGCTTTGAGTGCTTCTTCGAGTCCTTTACGCGCCTCGTCATGCTTGCCCACTTTCCGATCCTGCATCGCTTGGGCAACTTTGGCATCACTTAAATGTTGCTGATAACTTTGAAGGCGATCTGCGAACATTGGCGAATCCGGAATTTTTTCAAGCGCCTTCTGATATTCATCCGCAGCCTGCTGGTAGTCACCTTTTTTGTAAGCATCACGACCCTCAGCAAGCAACCGATCCCCTTCAAACACAGTATTTTGGCGTCGAGCCATTTCACGTTGGGCAAGTCCGGAATATGACTCGGAACCCACGGGGTTCTCGGGCGCGGGCCCGGCGGCAGGAGTGGCAGAAGGGGTTGGTCCGCGACCGCCGCTAGCTTCCTCGGTAACTTCCTGCCTATCTACAATCATCCCACGGTTCGCGGGCAGGTTTTTACCGCGTATTTCAGCCTTCGCTGATTCATCTGCTGTCCAAAATCCAGTGGCACGCTTTTTATTTTCTTCGAGAGCAGCAAGATCTTTTTTCAATCCGCCTTCCCTTGCATCCGCAAGGACACTGGCGCTTCCCGGCACGATGGGTGCATCAGTGCTCCGCACACTCTCCGCAGCGGGCGCGTTTGCTTGACCTCCACCGCTACCATCACCAGCACCACCCCAGCCAGTTCCAAAATCACCGCCGTCACCAAAGTCGAGGGATGGAGTTGGAGCTGTCAAATCGATATCCGGAGTTGGAATCGCCGTGGCCGAAGTTGTGGCCGCCGTAATCGCCTTGGCCATGGATGACGATGGAGCGGAGGGTTTACGGTCAGGATCCGTGGGCACCTTCTTGGCTTGGACCATTCTATCTACTTGCGCATCTCCTCCAGGTGCACGATCCGCAGGCGCGGAAAGTTGGGCTTTTTCTTTCGATGGCGTTTGACTAGGAAGAACCATCGGCTTCGGCGTGCCTTCGATGCGTTCGGGCGGGAGAACGGTGCTGAGGGATTCCATTGCTTGATACGCAACACCTCCCCTTTCCTGATCTTCCATCGCTGCCATCTCGCGTTGCCGTGCCATACTCCGCGCTTCTGCGACATCGGATTTCCTGGACTGCTTTAACGCCATCGGGGCCATGAGCCCTGCGACCACTACTGTTAGAACCAAACACGCGGCAATCGCTAAAAATGCCCGCCTTCCACTGTGGCGGATGCGTTTTTCTTTTTCGAAATCCACACGAACCGGTGGTTCCTCTCCGATGATCTCATCCAGAGGCCGACGTTTTCCCGCCGGGAGCTTCCATGCATGATTGAATCGTGGTTTTTCCGCCTCGGTGATCAGTCCATGGAGTGCGGCCATGCGACGTTTAAAAACCATCAACTCTGGCCGCTCCTCGCAAAGCCGCTCCAACTCCGCCACCTCGAAGGCGGATGCCTCGCCAAGCACCCAGGAAACGATCCGGGCTTCAACCGGTTCGTCGCCGTGGGCAGTGAATGGAGTTTCGTTGGACATAAATGAGGGGAAAATGGTTGTTGATGGAATCGAAACGCGGAGATGCGGAGTTCGCGGAGGTGATTTCTTTTCTTGTGTCTTGTGTCTTGAAGTCTTGTGTCTTCACCCCGCAGCAGATTCGATTCCAAGGCTGCGCAACGAGTCCGCTAGGTGTTTAAGAGCATGGTGGAGTTTATAACCGACATTGCTGACGCTGAGGCCAGTGCGTTGGCTGATTTGCTCGTATTTGAGGTTTTCGTGGTATTTGAGGGCGATGAGTTGGCGGTCGTCGGGATCGAGTTCGGAGATGAGGAGTTGCAGGGTGCCGACGGCTTCGAGGCGGCCGAGGGTTTGTTCGGGATCGGGTGAATCGCTTTGCCATTCATGGCCGGTATCGAGAGGGGTTTCGCGTTTGTGATCGCGGATGTGGTTGAGGGCGAGATTGCGGATGGATTTGAAGAGCCAGGCGCGGGGATTTTCGACATCGTCCCAATGGGCGTGGAGTTTGAGAAAAGCTTCCTGGACGAGGTCCTCGGCGGTCTCCCGTTGGCCAACAAGTCCGTAGGCGTAGCGGAGCAATGGGGATTCCTCATTCTCGAAGACCTGCCGGAGGGTGGGTTTCACCGCCATCGGATTTCGGAACAGGAACACCGGATTGCGTCCGGCATCAACCTTGGGAAAGGTGCTGGTAGTCTGAGTTTCCATGAATCGGCGCGCGCTGGATCATGCTTTTCACCTATGAAGACACAGCCCGCGCATATTCCTTAGAAAAAAATTTACGTCTGGATAAAATGATCGGATGGAGCTGTCCCCTGCCGGGATCATCTCTTGCAGCTCACCGCTTAGCCACTAATTCCGCACGCGGGCAAATTTACTGCAAAAACGGGCGCTTCAGCGGCGTTTACCACGTGTGAAAGCAATCCTCGCTTCGATGTTGTTGGTTTCGGCATCCGCCGTTGCACAACAAGCCGCCCCGGAACCCACGCTCAAACCTGGCTCCGAAGTCAATTTAGCTCCCTTGATCGCTGCCCAGTGGATCCAAGGAGAGGCCCCGAAATCCTTCGAACCCGGAAAGATCTATATCTTCGAATGTTGGGCCACTTGGTGCGGCCCATGCGTGAAGGCCATCCCTCACATGAACGAACTTTATAAAAAGTATCACGAAAAGGGCCTCGAAGTCTACGGCATGAACGTCTGGGAAGACGGCAAGGAAAAGGTCGAGAAATTCGTGAAGGGCAAAGGCGACGGCATGTCCTACCCAGTCGCCTACACCGGCAAGGGATCGGCATTTGAAAAGGAATGGCTCAAGCCCTCCGGAGTGCGTGGCATTCCGCATGCCTTCGTCGTGCGAAACGGAAAGCTCTTGATGACCAGCCACCCGGCGCGCCTCACCGATTCCGTGATCGAGTCCTTGCTTTCTGGCGACGCGGACGCGGAGAAGGTCGCCGCCGAAATGAAGAGCCCACAGAATAACAGTCCGAAAAGTGCCAACTTGGCTCGGGAAATCCGCATGGCGGGTGCCGAGGGCAACGCGGAAATCATGGCTGCCAAAATCGCTGAATTCGAAAAACTCGAAGCCAACAGCCCCTACCTGCCCGGAATGAAACTCGACTTGTTAATGATCAAAAAAGATTGGCCAGCAGTCACCAAGGCGATCAACGACCTGCCTCCCGGCCCCGGAAAACAAATGTCTGTGATGATGACGGCCAGTAAGATTGCCGGAAGCGCCGATGGAGTTTACCCGCCGGACTTCGTCAAGTCGATGGCCTCCTCTTTTGCAGAAATGGTCGAAAACTCCAAAATGCCAGCCAATCCAATGGTTCTCGCCAATCTCAGCATGCTCCAGTGGAAGAGCGGCGACAAGGCAGCGGCGACCACCAGCGCCAACAAGGCCGCCGATGCAGCCAAAACCGCAGTCAATCAACCCAATGGCAGGACACTTCCATCCGAGCCCTTCAATCAATTCGCAAAATCTGTCACCGATGGCACCATGCCAACCACAAAAGAACTCGGCACTTGGATCAGGGGGGATATGAAAAAATCCGCACCAGACAAGGCCAACAAAGCGAATCCGGAAACCACCGACAGTCCGAAGCCACCCGCCAAATAAGTTCTCCAACCCAACCTCACCCCCACCTTCGCGGAGCCCGATACCGGGTTCCGCGCTTTTTTTGCCATCCCGGATTATGGCAACCACATCCGAGATCGCCCGTGGTGTGGTGAATTTTTTGAACGAGAGGCTTGCCAGCCCCAACAGAAAGCGATAGTTCCCACTAGTCTTTTTTGAAAAGCAACCCACACACCAACCCACATGTCCGCAACAACTGAAGGTATCGCTCCCAACTCCAATCGGCTTCTCTGGGCCGGATTCATGGCCATTCTCGCTGCCGGCGTCGGCTTCGCTATTCGAGGTGGCATTTTCGACAACTGGGCCAAGGAATTCGGTTTCACGGGCGCACAACTCGGAGCGATTGGCGGGGCCGGATTCAGCGGATTCTGTTTCGGAATCATCATCGGCGGCGTGATCGTGGACAAAATCGGCTACGGCAAATTGGTCGCCGTAGCTCTCATCTGTCACGTTCTGTCCGCTTTCGTAACCTTCGGTGCGAGCACTCCTGAGAACGCTTACAACTTGCTCTTCTGGGGCATGTTCATCTTCGCCTTCGCCAATGGCACACTCGAAGCGGTCGCCAATCCACTGATCGCAACCTTGTTTCCCAAAAACCGCACCCATTACCTCAACATCCTCCACGCCAGCTGGCCCGCAGGTATGATCATCGGTGTAGTCGCAGGCTGGTTCCTCGACGATAAGATGGAGCTCAACTGGAAAATCCAGCTCGCCCTCTACCTCGTTCCTACCGTCATCTACGGCGTAATGTTCATGGGACAGAAATTCCCGAAATCCGAAGCCGCTGAAAAAGGCGCAAGCTTCTCACAAATGTTCAAAGCCGTCGGATTGCTCGGTGCGGCAGTCGCCTGTTTCCTCCTCTCCAAGTTTTTCGCCGACATCTTCAAAGGCACCGGCAACGGCGACTTGATTGGCTGGCTAATCGGCGGCGGACTCCTCCTCGGCGTGGGCTACATCACTAAGTTTTCATTTGGCTCCATCTTCCTTTTCGTCCTGTTTGTCACCCACGCCCTAGTCGGCGCAGTGGAACTCGGCACTGACGGGTGGATTCAAAACATCACCGGAAACCTCTTCACTTCCGAGCAAGGCAAGATGCTCTTCCTGTGGACTTCGGCTATCATGTTCAGCCTGCGCTTCTGCGCGCATTTTATTGAAAAAAACTTCAAGCTCTCGCCGATTGGCCTGCTCTTGGTTTGCGCCGTGTTGGGATATATCGGACTCAATCTTGCCAGTGGAATGCAAAGCTTCACCATGGCACTCGTCGCCCTCGGGATTTATGCCGTCGGCAAAACCTTCTTCTGGCCCACCATGCTCGCCGTCGTCGGTGACCGGTTCCCGCAAACCGGCGCGGTCGCCATGTCCATCATGGGCGGCATCGGTATGCTCTCCGCAGGTCTGATCGGTGGCCCCGGTCTCGGTTACTGCAAGGACCGCTTTGCCGGTGAGCACCTCAAGGCGACAGACTCAGCGCTCTTTGAGCAATACAAGGCCGCAACTCCATCGAAATTCCTGAACATCGAGGCCACTGCCGCCATGGGCCTGGATGGCAAAAAACTCGCCGATGCCAATGATCGCCTAGGCGTCATTCGCAAAGAAATCGAAGCCGCCAAGGGCGACCCCAAAACAGCATTGGCCAAACTGGATGCCAATGACCGCGCTCTCATCGAGGCCAGCATTACCGGCGACCGCAAAACCCTCAAGACCGACGCCTACATCCCTGCGACGATGGCCTTGATCTATTTGCTGCTCTTCATCTACTTCAAAACCATTGGCGGCTACAAAACCGTGCACATCGCCGAGGAATTGACCGGCGGCACGACCGGCCCCATGCAGGCCTGACCGCAACCAGAAAAGCAATCACAGCGCGGGGGTCAGGGTATATGCTCTGACCCCCGTTGCATTTTCTGGCAATGGAAACGTCGGGTTGCCAGATCCCTCCGATTCTACTACTTTCCCGCCATGACCGCCCTCAAACAAACGGAATCCATCAGCGTCGACGACTATCTCGACGGCGAGGAAGTTAGCGAGGTGAAACACGAGTATCTCGGCGGAACGGTCCATGCCATGGCCGGAGCCACCAATCAGCATAACGCCATTGCGGGAAACTGTTTTGCCGCTTTGCACGGCAAACTCCGCGGAAAACCCTGCCAATCCTTCAACAGCGACACCAAGATCCGCATCCAATACCCGGATCACACCCGCTTCTACTACCCGGACGCCATGGCCGTCTGCCAACCAAATCCCGGCACCGATCATTTTCAAGACCAACCGGTCGTAGTCATCGAAGTTCTCAGCGACTCGACTCGCCGCGCCGACCTCATCGAAAAGCGCGACGCCTATCTCACCATTCCGTCGCTCAAAGTCCTGCTTTTCATCGAGCCGGAATTGCCACTGATCACGCTCTACCGTGCCAAGCCCGACGGCGGCTTCACCCAAGAGAGCCACTCCGGCCTTGAAAGCGTGATCGCCCTGACAGAAATCGATGCATCCCTACCACTCTCGGAAGTTTACGAACGGTTGGAACTCGCTTCCTGAATCCTTGTGTTGCCCAAATCCTGCTCTTGCCCTTCCGCCCCGCCTCATCTAGGAATGGCCCCGATGAAACGATATTTTTCTTTGCTTGCCCTCGTCCTGCTTCCCACCCTCGTCTCTTGCGAACCAGCCAAGGAAAAGGCGAAAATCTCCCCTGGCCCCACCCCCGTCGCCGAAACTACGGTCACTAAAGTCCGCCTGAAAACCAGCCAAGGCGACATCATCATCGAGCTCAACGCGGAAAAAGCCCCGATCACCGTGGAAAACTTCCTCGGATACGTGAAAAACAAGCACTACGACGGCACCGTCTTCCACCGCGTCATGGATGGCTTCATGATCCAAGGTGGCGGATTCGCCCTCACCGATGGGAAACTCATCGAAAAAGCCACCGGCAAAGGCATCAAAAATGAAGGACAGAACGGCCTCAAAAACTTGCGCGGCACCATCGCCATGGCTCGCACCAGCGACCCCAACAGCGCCACTGCCCAGTTCTTTATCAACGTCGCGGACAACGCAGCACTCGATTTTCCCAGCAACGGCGGCTACGCGGTCTTCGGCAAAGTCACCGAAGGCATGGACGTCGTGGACAAAATCAAGGCCGTGCCCACCGGCACCTCGAACATGTCGATGCGCCATCCCGCCACCGGTGCAAATTTCGAAATGCCCTCCGAGAATGTGCCGGCCGAAAACCTGGTGATCATTTCCGCCACCATCGTGAAATGATTGGGGCGTCCACATTCCATCCCACACCTTCTTAGGTTTCGCCCCGCCACGCCATGCAACTCTGGCTCTGCCCGATCTTCGCCTTCCTTCTGGGCTCCATTCCTTTCGGCCTGCTCATCGCAAGGGCCAGAGGCATTGATATCCGCGCTCATGGCTCCGGCAATATCGGCGCCACCAACGTGCTGCGCGTCGTCGGAAAAAAATTTGGCATCGCCTGCTTTCTGCTAGACGTGCTGAAAGGTCTGATCCCGGTCATCCTCGCCGTGAACCTGATCCAAATCGAAGGGAAAAAAGTCGGGCTATTTCACATCGGCGCGCTGGATGAATTCGCGCTGATGCTTCCCGCTGCAAAACAATTTATAGGGCAATTCGTCCACGTGCTGACCGCTCTCACCGCCGTGCTCGGCCACAATTATTCGCCATGGGTCGGATTCAAAGGAGGCAAAGGCATCGCCACCTCCGCCGGAGTCCTGCTTGCCTTGATGCCCGCCGGTGTGATCCTATTGGCCAGCGTCTGGACCGCCGCCTTCGCGCTAACCCGCTATGTCTCGCTGGCCAGCATCATCGCCGCTGCCTCGCTTCCGCTCATCACCCACTTCGGCGCACGTTTCCACCACCTGAACAACGACAAATCGCTACCCACACTTTGGGAGGCCGGCACTTGGAATAAACCCCTGTTTTTCTTCACCGTCGTCATCGCCGTGCTCGCCATCTGGAAACACCGCTCTAACATCCAGAGACTCCGCGAAGGCACCGAACACCGTTTTTCCCGCAAGCCAAAACCCGACCATGTCTGAATTCCAACTCACCTCCACCGCCATCCTCGGCGCGGGTTCACTTGGCACCGCCCTCGCCAAATTGCTCTCCCCAAAGCTCGAATCCATCCTCCTCGTCTCGATCGATGCCCAATGCGCCGATGGCATCAACCGCGATCACCGGAATCCCAAGTATCTAACTAATTTCGAACTCCCGGCAAACATCAGCGCCACCACCGATCACCGCGAGGCGCTTTCCCTCCCGCTGATCATCTTCGCCGTGCCGACCATAGCAATCCGCTCGGAAGCGGAAAAACTCGCCGCCCTCGGCCTACCGAAAAACGTCGCGCTACTCTCGTGCTCCAAGGGCATCGAACGTGCTACCGGCGAGCGCATGAGCGAAATCCTCCGCGATGTTTTCCCTCACAATCCGATCGGCATCCTCACCGGCCCGAACCATGCCGAGGAAATAGCCCGCGACCTCGTCACCTGTGCCGTCGTCGCCTCCGAAAACCCCAACCTTGCAGAGGCCTTGCAAGACGTTTTCACCCTCCCTCATTTCCGCGTTTACACCAGCGACGACGTCGCCGGAGTGGAACTCGGTGGGGCCGGTAAAAACGTCTATGCCATCGCCGCCGGCATGGCCCACGGCCTAGGCCTTGGTGATAACGCAGTCGCCGCCCTCGTCACCCGCGCCCTCGCTGAAATGACCCGCCTCGGTGTGGCTCTCGGCGGCGATCCGGAAACTTTTTCCGGCCTATCAGGTGTCGGCGATCTTATCGTCACCTGCTTTTCCGAACACTCGAGAAACCACCGCGTCGGCCTCGCGCTCGGCCCAGGAAGCACACAGGAGCAAGCGTTGTACTCAAATGGCAAGGTCGCCGAGGGCGGGCCG
>CAYRLT010000691.1:0-1710 GCA_964425095.1 uncultured Luteolibacter sp. | reverse complement strand
GAGATTTTCTTCGAATGGATTAAAGAAGTAAAAGGCGTCATAACAGTTGAACGCCACCTCCGTAATATTTGCATGCAGAATTTGCACCCGAGGGATTTTGTGGTAATCGATCATTTCCCTTGCCGTTCGGCAAAGTTTACGACGCTGTTCGACACCTATGAATTGGCCACAGGTGCTAGCCGCGCCTATCGCGCAGAACTTGCCCGGACCGCAACCGACATCCAAAACCCGCGTTTCCGGTCCTGTAACCAGCCAATTCGCGGCGTGCCGACACACTTGAACCGAAGTCCAATGATGAAGTGATGCTTGCCGTATTGGATCGGGGAAAATAAGATCAAACTCAGTATCACCTGGCAGTCGTGTGGATGTCTCATGATACCAGGTCGGGGCGGGCGTTTTGAATAATGGAGCATGATTGGACATCGGACCTGGTAACGCATGTGTCGTGCCAGATCCGCATCACCATGCCATAACCCACTGTAAATCAATTACATGAATATTTTCACGTCTTGGTTCGCCACTATTTTAAAACCTGATTTGTGCAATATCTGCACTTGATCTCGCATACTTGTGCATCATAGTTTGCGCCATGGACCGCTCGAAAATTAGTATTCTGGTGATCGATCGGGACGCGGCGTCCGCGCGGCAGATCCGGCAAGTGTTGACGAGCGAGGGCTATAAGATAACGGATGCTTCGCATGAGTCCGACGCCCTTGATCTAACATCTGGAGAGTTATTCAATATCGTCGTTAAGAGTTTCGATGCTCAGCGTATCAATGCTGTAGCCCTGATGGAAAAAGTGCGAGGCATCTCTCCGGATACCCAGTTCATTTTCATCAGCGATAAAGGCACAATACACACCGCCGTGGATGCGATGCGTAAAGGCGCTTTCGACTACCTCGCCAAGCCACTCGATCCCGCGCAACTCATCGAATCGGTGATCAAAGCGCTCGAATATCAGGCTGTGGTGGCGGAGGATCAGCAAATCAAGCAACGTCTGCGCCGCCGCTCCGAGCCTGATATATTCGCGGGCGGCAGTGCTGCGGTGAGGGAAATCAGCACTCTGATCCGCCAGATTGCTCCTACGCAGGTGACCGTGCTCATTGAAGGCGAGAGCGGCAGTGGCAAAGAAGTCGTGGCACGGGCTATCCACGAGCAGAGTCGCAGACGGACAAAACCGTTTATCGCTGTCAACTGCGCCGCATTGCCTGACAGTCTGATCGAAGCGGAGCTCTTCGGCCATACACGTGGCGCGTTCACCGGCGCGATCAAAGATCGCAAGGGGCGTTTCCAACTGGCTCATGGCGGCACGCTTTTTCTCGATGAGATCGGTGATCTTTCAAGAAAAGGCCAAGGTGATCTGCTGCGGGTATTAGAAGACAATATGTTCCGTCCGGTGGGCAGTGACGTGATGGAGCGGGCCGATGTTCGCCTCATTGCCGCTACTAATAAGGAACTGGAAATCGAGAGTATGGAAGGTCGATTTCGCGAGGATTTGTTCTACAGGCTTAACATTGTTTCCGTTAGGCTCCCGCCCTTAAGGGAGCGGGCGGAGGACATCGAACCGTTGGTGAATTCCTTCAATGCACATTTTTGCGCCAAACATCAACGCCGACATAAGAAATTCCACGCTGAGGTGATCGGATTGTTCCAGATCTTTCGCTGGCCGGGAAATGTCCGCCAATTGCGCAATCTAATCGAACGTCTGGT
>CAYRLT010000690.1:0-13019 GCA_964425095.1 uncultured Luteolibacter sp. | reverse complement strand
CGGAAAAGGTCCGCCTGATGGCTGAAGCGCTGGAAATCCCTGCGGAACAAGCCAGCGGCGGCTTGTCTCCCGAGCAAAAAGCATTGAGGGTCAAGGCGTTGGACCGTCAGGACACCCTGTACCTCGGAGATGGAGCCAACGATTCGTTGGCATTCGATGCGGCGTTGGTGACGGGCACACCGGTGGTGGATCGCAGTTTGTTGGAGTCTAAGGCGGATTTTTTCACATTGGGGGCCGGGTTGGAGTTTTTACCGAATTTATTGGGTGCCGCAGTGGCGCGGTCGACGGCGGTTCGGGCGGCATTTGGCTTCGCTTTGGTCTATAATCTGACCACGGTGGCGTTTTCTATGGCGGGAAAAATGAGTCCACTTTTGGCTGCAATCCTTATGCCGCTTAGTTCGGTAGTCTCTATTTTGATCGTGGTGAGTCTCTCGAAGCGGAAATTTCCGAACAATGGTTGAATTCCGCATGGAAGCTCATTAGCCTCGCGCGGATTCTTCTAAATGTGATGATAACAACCGCCACCCAACCCCACCAGGAGTTCGAAAACTCGCTGCTTTGCCGAATCGGTAATTCGGATCGATACAAGATGTATCAGGAAGCTTTTCGCACGGCAACCGGACTGCCATTGCGCCTCGTGTCTGCGGATCCGGACGGCTGGTGCCTTGATGACCAGAAGGTCAATCGGAGTCCATTTTGTGAGACGTTGAATCTCTGCGGCAGCGCATGCGGCGCATGCGTGGAAACCAACCGCCGCTTGATGATCGAAGCGGAAGTCAGCGGTCCAAGCACTTGCCATTGTTTTGCCGGGCTATGCGCCACGGCGGTGCCGGTGAAGATGGGAGCCTCGGTTATTGGCTTTCTCAAAACCGGCCAGGTTTTCAGCAAGATTCCATCCGAGGAGCAGTTTGAAAAACTTCTCGGTGCGCTTGGCCGCAAAACCTTGGACAAAGCGGCGCGGGAAAATCTGAGGTTGGCCTATCTACAGACACGCTTTGTGGAGCCGCTGCGCTACCAGAGCATGGTCACGCTGTTGCAGAGCTTCGCAGAACAACTTAGCGAACATGCAGATTCACTCTGCATCATTGAGGAGGGCAGCGAACCGGCCGCCATCGCCAAGGCCCGCAAATACATTCACGCCAATCTCGATCAACCGTTGCCGCTCGGATTGGTTGCGCGCCAAGCAGGATTGAGCGAGTCGCACTTTTGCCGGCTTTTCAAGGATTCTTCCGGTCTCACGCTCACTGATTACGTCAACCGCTGCCGCATCGATTGGGCGAAGCGCGAGTTGCTGAAACCCGAGGCGCGCATTTCGGAAATTGCATTTCAAATCGGTTATCAATCACTGTCTCAATTCAACAGGAGTTTTGCCCGCATCGTGGGTCTTTCTCCGACGCTGTATCGAAGGGAGCGGCTCGAACGCGCCGCTTCTTAATGTTTTTGTTTTGTTGATTGCGGTTCATCGAGTTTGTGCGCATTTTGAGCCACATTTGAATCATGGAAGAACGCTACGAAATACGGGGGAAAATCGGGCAAGGTGGCATTGGCTCGGTTTTTCGTGGCTTTGACTTACGGATGAGCCGCGAAGTCGCCATCAAACGCATTTTGACATCTGTCGGCGATCCAAAGCTTCAAGAGGAGTCCACCCGGCAACTCATGAAGGAAGCTGGAGCTTTGGCATCTCTTCAGCATCCGCATATTGTCACGATCTACGATGTCGGCACGGATGAGGATGGCCCATACGTGGTGATGGAATTGATCAGCGGCAAGACGCTGGATGAATGGATCGAGAATGCCCCTCTCACATGGCCTGATTTCCGCGAGCTCGCGTTGCAGAGTCAGGAGGCGCTGATCGCAGCCCATGAGCTGGACATGATTCACAGTGACTTGAAGCCATCCAACCTGATGCTCACGTGGCTTCCTTCCGGGAAATTCCAGCTGAAAATCGTGGATTTCGGCTTGGCCACGCTCACTCAATCCCAGTCGAAGGAGGAAATTGAGAGTCTTGATGCGGTGTTCGGTTCGATCTACTTCATGGCTCCTGAGCAATTCGAGCGAGTTCCGCTGGATGCCAGATCGGATTTGTATTCGATGGGTTGTGTTTATTATCAGGCGCTCACTGGTATCTATCCGTTCAATGGTGAGACAGGAAATGATGTCATGGGGTCCCATCTCCATCATACCGTGACTCCTGTTCAGGATCTGCGTTCGGATATCCCGATGTGGGCATGCAATTGGATTATGTGGCAAATCAATCGTTTGCCACAGGATAGGCCCGAATCAGCGAGAGATGCGCTCTCTGTTTTCTTGGAAAACGATAAGACACCAAATCCCACCATGAGTCTTGGTATTGCGCAATCCGATCAACCCGCTCCGAAACGTCCGCGCTTGATTATTCCAGGCTCTGAACCGCTGTCCGCAGTTGCGAGTGTGGTGGTTGTCGAGCCTATTGCGCAACTTGTGGAGGAGCCGGTATTTGTTGAGGAGACGATGTCCGCACCAGTGCCTGTGGTAAAACCCGTGCTTGCGGCAAAACCCATGCTTCTAGTGAAACGCGCGCCTGAACCCGTGGCGGAACCTGAACCCGTGGCCGTGGTGGAACCCGTAGCAGAGCCCGAACCTGTAGCGCCCCTTGCGCTTGTTGAGGAGAAAGATGAGCTGGAGGTTGAACTTGTGACTGTGGCGAACTCAGATCCCGATCCCGAGTCAGTGGCCAAACCAGTGCTTCAAGTTCAGCCTGTGGTAAATGAGTTGGAGAAATCCGCGCCGCCACAAAGTTCGTCCGTCGTTCCTGTAGTATTAGCCGCCTCAAAACCCAATCCAATCGCTGTTCTAGCACCCAGCAAAACCAAGAGTGCGCCACAGTCGTTGACTCCGCCTGTTGGGTCTAAACCGAGTGTCCACACCTCTCCTCTGATTGCAGCTGCACCCAAATCTCAATCAGTTTTTGCGGCCACGGCAACCAGTCCGATTCCTAATGCTTCCATGGAGGCTGTTGCGCCGATTGTAGCTGACGCGGTGGAGGTTCCGAAAGCCTTAAAACGCAAACTTTCCAATGCCGCGAAAACCATGATCGCCGCAGTTCTTGGCATAATTGCGGTTTTTCTCACCTGGACTCTTGTGGACCGCAGCGCAAAGAATCGTGAAACGGCTTCTTATAACAGAATCGTCACCGCAGCAGCAGTGCCCGGAGCCACCGAGGTCCCTGTAAACAAGATCGATCTCAATATTCTCTTGGAAGCGGCTGCTAGTTTTGGAATTGTCGAAAATCGAACAGTGATCTATCAGGCTCTGGTTCTTGCCAAGGCAACCGATGGCACTGATTTGGATGCAGCGATTACTGAATTTGCCACCAAGCGCGACATGTTGCCGGACGTACGAGAAATCCTGATGCGCGATGTTTTGCGAAAGCGCAATAACACCTCCGTTGTGCCGCCTTTGATGACATTCGCCCGCGCCACTACCGATACGCGTGCAGCGGTCGCCGCAATTGAGGCCGTGCGCTTCATGGCGAGTGATGTGCATTGTGATGCATTCCTTGAAGTGATTGTAGGTTCTGTCACTCCGAACTTGCGCAAGGCAGCGGAAGACACCTTGGCGCAAATTATCAAAAAGAGTGAAACCCGCAATCAGCTCGCCGGTCTGTTTGTCACGGCCTACGGGAATAAATTGAGTCCTGAAGCCCGCCAGGCGGTGTTGCGCCTATTGGGTCGTTGTGGTGGTCCCAAAGCATTGGAGTTGGTGAAGAAAGCATTGGAAGGCGATGATGCAGCTGAAAAGATCGCGGCCATTACAGCTCTTAGCACCTGGGGTGATGATTCCGGATATCCGCTGTTGATTGGATTTCTTGCTAATGCAGATGAGGCCAAGTTCCGATCCAAGGGCTTTGGTGCCGCCCTGAGCTTTGCTGCGGAGACAGCAAATGCGAAGGACAGGGGGCGAGCGCAAAAACTATGGACGGAACTTGACGGCCAGGCCAAAACACAGGAAGAAAAAATCGGAATTATCAATGAAATGGCACTTCTCAATGATGATTGGGCTCTCAAAATTCTCGAAGCCTACAAGGGTGAGGATGATGCTAGAGTCTCCCAGCGTGCCGACAAGGCGATTGCGCATATAGGCAAACAAAATCCGTCAAAAAAAGACAAAGACAAGTAATTGATGGAACCGTTGATTGCTCGTTCAAGGTGAATACACCACCACGGGGCCGACTCCCGGTCCCTGCACGCGTCTGAGTTTTTCAACGGCGTTTTTAACGGCACCAACTGCTGCCAGGGCGTCATTCATCGTGCTGAGCCGGGAGAAGCTGATGCGCAGGCTGCTTTTCGCTCGCAGCTCGGAAATTCCCATGGCCAATTGGACGTGGGATGGTCGTTGTTTTCCCGTCATGCATGCGGAGCCAGCAGAGCAGGCGATGCCGGCTTCATCCAAGAGAATCAGCAAGCCTGCGGCATCGCAGCCATCAAAGGATAGATGGCTGGTGTTAGGCAGGCGGTGGGAGCGGTCACCATTAATCGTGACTCCCGATAGTTCTGCTAGAATTTCGGTTTCGAAAGTATCTCGCATGGTGCACATTGGAAACTCCGGCGGATGAGTAAGATCGCGCAAGGCGGAAGCCGCCGCCGCACCCATGCCCACGATGCCAGCCGTGTTTTCCGTGCCACTGCGGCGGCCTGCTTCTTGGCCGCCGCCCCATAGCAGCGGTTTGAATTTCAGCCCCCGCCGGATGTAGAGCGCTCCCATGCCCTTGGGGCCGTGAAATTTATGGGCGGAGATAGAGAGCAGATCGACTTGTGTTTCACGGACGTTCACCGAGATCTTGCCGACGGCTTGAATCGCATCCGAGTGGACGGGCAACCCACGGGCGTGGGCTATTTCGGTTGCCTCGCGTAGGGGTTGGATGATGCCTGTTTCGTTGTTGGCCATCATGATTGAAATGAAAGCAGCGTCCTCCAGACGCGCTGAGAAGGCATCGATATCCAGCCGCCCACCGGCATTGACGGTGGCAAGTTGGGTCTCACGCGGAAGGTTTTCCACACAGCGTAGGACGGAGCTGTGTTCAATGGCCGAAACATAAGCCGCACCAGGACCTGCAAGCGCATCGAGCGAGCGCAACGCGGTGTTTACGCTCTCCGTGCCGCCACCGGTGAAGACGATTTCCTCCAACTCCGCGCCGATCAACTCCGCCACTTGTCCGCGGGCTTGCTCGATCGCCTTACGGGCGGTTTTCGCTGCCGCATACGCTCCTGAGGGGTTTGCATAACCTTCGCGCAACCATGGCAACATCGCATCCAGTACCTCGGGTAGCAGTTGTGTGGTCGCGTTCGCATCCAGATCAATCATCTACAGAGCATTCCTCGTCATTGGCCGATGGCAACCCGGAAAACAGCGTGACACCATCCATGGGTCAGAATTTCCCGTAAGCGCGCAGTTCGGTGACGGCATGGATGGTCCAGCGCAGCGCCGAATCGCCCCAAGTTGCGGCATAGCGCAACCATTCCATGGCGAATTCCCGGGTATTGTGCAGCGGTGCCTCTTCGGCAGCGCAGAGCAACACCGCGAGCACCGTCAGATTCGCCAGATAGATAATCACCAGCGAGAGGAAAGTGCCGTTCTCCTTTAAATCCGGTTGATCGCGCGGGATCATCCATAAAGTCCATGCCATGTGGAATGTCCAAGTGAAACCCATCACGGCGTAAAATGCGAGATCCCACCATGGCTGTGAATCCGCGGCAATGCGCAGCGTAGCATAAACCACCGCGCTGATCACCGCCCAAAATGGCACGAAATACGGCGACAAGGCGATCACTAGATTGGTCTTGTTCGTCGTAATGTAGCCGCCTTCGCTGCTGACATAAAAATCCGTGACCTTGCCGCGGAAAATCACCACGAAGATCGCATGCGTCAATTCGTGTCCGAGCACGTAAGCGTAGAGGAAATACGACCGCCTCAATCCGGACCATAGCCACCCGGCCATCAGCAATGCGCCTGTGGCAAAATACCAGAACTCAGGCGTTTGCCAAAATCCCTGATCCACGGTGGCATGGGAGAACCGCGAAAGCAGCGTCCACATGGTCACCCAGCAAAGCGGCAGTAATATCAGCCCCATTAGCCAACGCGTCAGGCGTTTTGACCAATTCACGGATTCGTCATACTCGTCCATCTCCGTGGCGGCGATCGCCGCTCTCACCGATTTCAGTTCCCGCCGACCGCTGCGTCGGTTTGCCTGTTCGTGTGCACGTTGGTTCGCGGAGCTCAACACCTCGGCGAAGGACATCCTTGTCCGCCGCTGATTGATCAACGTGCGCTTGGCAGGGGGCTTGATTCGTCGTTTCGACATGGCGCGGACTAGGAGTAAAGAATATTTAGGAAACCTTAATAAATCAAGCGAGATCCTGAATCACGCCCCGGAAAAAAATCGAGTCCAATCCGTGTGGAATCCGCAAGAATCTTGCGGTCTGAAACAGGGGATTTATTTGACAAATAGGTGAGGCGAGTGATTCGTGTATTGGGATGGCGTGCTATCGAAAAATGAGAAATCGGCCTATGGGATCCATCAAAAAACAAGCGCCTTAACCTCTTTAAATTAGAAACCATCACCATGAAGACCATGGAAACACAACATCTGATCAAAGGGATCAACAAGTGTGTTCGGATCCGGGTGGGTGATTTGTATTTATTAGGAGATCTGCAGATCCCTGAAGAGGCGGTAGCGCTTGTCATCTTCGCTTACGGCAGCGGCAGGAGTCGGAACAATCCGCGAAATAGGCACACGGCCCAAATATTCCGGATGCATGGAATCGGAACATTGATCTGCGAATTGCTCAGTGAGGATGAAGAAATCGAGGATGAAGCCACTGAAAAATTCCGTCATGATGCGGGGCTCTTGGCGAAGAGATTGGTTGAGGTGACGCGCTGGGCTGCCAGCCAGTCGGAAATCAAGCAATTGCCGGTGGGATACTTTGGAGTCTGCGCCGGTGGGGCTGCGGCAGTGATTGCGGCGGGCCGTGCAAGTTCCAAGGTGGGAGCGGTGGTTTCCCGTGGCGGGCGGATGGATCTCGCCGTCAAATCCTTGTCGCATGTGAAATGCCCCATCTTGTTGATTGTTGGAGAAAAAGACACGGTGGGCATGGAGTTGAACCGTGAGGCGAGGGCTCGGCTGGGATGCCCAAAACAGTTGGTGGAAGTCGCCGGGGCTTCGCATTTGTTTGGTGAACCCGGCAAGCTTGAAGAAATGGCGGAGTTAAGTGCCGAGTGGTTTCGCAAACATCTTGGGGAGCTCAAGCGCCAAGGATAAAGTGTTACTCCTGATTATTTCCGAAGTAGGCGCTCAAGACATATTGAAGCAACATCCGCTGGGTATTGAAAAACGAGGCGTTCAAGGCGATGGAATGGCGCATTACATCGATGAATCTTTCTCGCTCCCGGTAATAGAGTGGTATCACGATGTATTCCATTTTGTCGTAGAGTGATTCGGCGTCGGCAGGCGTGCGTTGAGTTGGATTTTCGTTTCTGGGTGCACCACCGATGGCCCAGCCGGTGGTGCCCTCGATGCAGCCCTCGATCCACCAACCATCGAGAATGCTGAGACTGGGAACGCCGTTAACCGCCGCTTTCATGCCGCTGGTTCCAGAGGCTTCCATGGGCGGCAGGGGTGTGTTCAGCCAGACATCCACGCCTCCTGTCATGAGCCGGCCGAGTTCCCAATCGTAATTGTTTAGGTATGCGATACGGATGATGTTTTTCAGGGATTCGATCGAGCTGAAAATCTTTCGTATCGTTTCACGGCCGACCGGGTCTCCAGGATGGGATTTTCCCGAGATCACGATCTGGAAAGGACCCGTATTCTGTGAGATTTCACGCAGCCGTTCGATGTTGTGAAAGATCAGATCGGCCCGTTTGTAATCCGCGATCCGGCGTGCGAAGCCAAAGGTCAGGACATTGGCTTCCATGCCGCTGTTGGTTTCGAAGTTCACGCGGTCGAGTAGCGAGGTTTTCGCCTGCGCATGGGCATCCCATAGATCTGCCGCCGGAAGGCTCAGTGCGTGGCGGAGGTTGAAATTATCCTCTCTCCAGCCGGGAATATAGCGATCGAACATGCGTTGGATCGGAGGTGAGGCCCAGGTATTCGCATGCACGCCATTGGTGATGTCGTGAATTTTGTAGCCTGCAAAAATCCGTTGGGAGATTTCGGTGTGCTTCTTGGCGACGCCATTGACATAATGGCTCAAATTCAATGCGAGATAAGTCATATTTAACTCACCCTCGCAACAGAAGACCTCACGCATCTCGATCACCTCGTTGCGCCCGAGAGCGGATACTACCATGTGCAGCGGAAACTTGTCATGGCCGGCGGGGACCGGGGTGTGGGTGGTGAATACGCACAAGCGACGGACGGCCTCGATGTCATCATGATTGAACGTTTGACGGCCCGCTTCCAAGGCGTGTTCGTCGAGCAGTTCCATCGCCAGCAGGGCCGCGTGGCCCTCATTCATGTGATAGCGTGTCAAACGGTCATGGCCGAGCGCCCGCAACATGCGCACCCCGCCGATGCCCAGAATGATTTCCTGACACAGGCGATACCACTCGTTTCCACCATACAATTTATCGGTGATGTGACGATCCCACTCGGAGTTTTCCGGGAGGTCAGTATCGAGCAAATAGACTGGAACGATGCCGCCTTTGCTGCCTTTAACCTCATATAGCCAAGCGCGGACATGGACTGCGCGATCTTCTATTTTTACGATGACGCGTTCTTGGCATTCATTGACGAAGCGTTCCACCGTCCATTCGCAGGGTTGCTCGGATTGGGTTCCTTGCTGATCGAGTTTCTGGCAAAAATAGCCCTTCCGATGGAGGAGTGAAACCCCGACCAGTGGCACTTGTCCGTCCGCTGCGGCTCGCAGCATGTCGCCAGCCAGCAATCCGAGCCCGCCACAATAAGTAGGCATTTCCAGTTCCAACGCGATCTCCATGGAGAAATACGCGATCTGGGGGACCACGTTCATACAAAAAGTCGGCTAAAGGTTGCTTATTCGATCAACGGAGAAGCATACGCTATGTGGCGATGATATTCAAGAACGCGTGAGAGGGAATCGAGCCGCGGCGGTGTGGGGGATGCGGGTGGCCGATAAAAAAGTAGCCTCACTAGGGCTCGAACCTAGAATAACGGAATCAAAATCCGGGGTGTTACCATTACACTATGAGGCTTTTGGGGTGTTGCGCCCTGCGGCGGGCGGAAATTAAACCGCGATGCAGGGGATTGGCAACACGGAAAATCATTCAAATACGGATGCCGAACATTCAAGCAGGTGATTGACGGCTTTCGCGGTGTGAGGAGTGTTTTATGGCTAAAACAGCGAGGAGCTAGCTTGCTAAGGAGGCTTTTATTGGCAAGTATCCCGTGAGTTTGATGATTTGTTAAGGATTTCAGCCGATTTTGACCTCAGATCCATCCTTGCTGCTTATTCCGTAAATCAAAGTCCCCGAAAATCGTATGAAATCGCAGTTGTTCCTTACCATTCCTGCAGGCATCGCGCTTGCATCAGCCGTTACCGCCGCTGCCTCCACTTATCAGGAAGATGTGGCGTTCATGAAAAAGCATATCGAGATTATCGAGCTTTCCTCGGGTTCGGCTCGGGTGGCCATTGCGCCGGCCTATCAGGGGCGGATCATGACCTCGACTGCTGCCGGCCCGGAGGGGACCGGTTTTGGTTGGATCAATCCGGAAGTGATCGAGGCGGGCATTAAGCCGGAGTCGGAGCGGGTGGGCCTGACCAAGCACATTTACGTTTTCGGGGGAGAGGAGCGTCTCTGGTTTGGCCCTGAAGGTGGGCCATTCGCGCTGTTCTTTCCGCCCAAAGTCGAGCAGACCTTCGCCAATTGGAAAACCCCGGCGGCGATCGACACCGAGGCATTTGCCCTCGCCAAGCAACCCACGGCGGATAGCGCGGAGTTTACCAAGTCGATTGAGATTCCAAACCGTGCGGGAACGGTTTTCTCAATGGATGTGAAACGCAGCATTACGCTCGCTGCGACTGCGGAGCTCTCGAAACTCTGCGGCGGTCCTGTGGCGGATGGCGTCCAATCGGTGGGCTATACTACGGCCAATACCGTCAAAAACACCGGAGAAAACGCCTGGACTAGGAAAAGCGGTGCGCCGTCGATCTGGTTGCTCGGCATGTTCAAACCCACGCCCAAGACCACCATCGTCATCCCGTTCAAACCCGGAGATGTTTCTAAACTCGGTCCGATCGCTAACACCGATTACTTTGGCAAGATCCCCGACACTCGGATCAAGTTCAGTGAATCCGTGTTGTTTTTCAAAGGGGATGGCACGGAGCGCGGTAAGCTCGGCCTTTCGCCGAAACGCTCCAAGAACATCGCTGGAAGCTGGCAGGCCGACACGGCTACATTGACTCTGGTTTGGCTCCGGCCTAATGAAAATACGGCGAGCAAGAGTTGGCCCTATGTTGATTCTCAATGGCGTGAAGACGTCGATCCCTTCGGCGGGGATTTGCTGAATTCCTACAACGACGGTCCGCCCGAGCCCGGAGCCAAGCCACTTGGCCCATTTTACGAACTGGAAACCTCCAGCCCGGCGCTGATGCTCAAGGCCGGTGAGTCTTACACTCACACTCAGACCACCGTGCATTTCACTGGGCCTCGCGATGCGCTTGACGGCATCGCCAAGCGCGTTTTGGGGATGGGGCTGGGTGCGATTGAGAAGGCTTTTGTTAGACCGTAATCCTTCTGACTAACTTTGACTAGTGGCGACGGAGCCCTGGCTTCAGCCCAATGCCTTTAAGGATACGCGTTGGATATCATTGCCACACCTGCGGATGCGTGGCTTTGGCGCGAGGGGCGATACATGATCGCCCAGACCATGAAGTGACAATGGGAAGCGCTTCGCTCATCTCATTGGCTTCTCATGGGCATCGGCGGACACGTTCCGCCGCTCCATGAGGAGATTCGATCAAACTCTTGCGGGTCATGCCTTTTTCACATCCACCCACTGCTTGGTGCGGGCGGATTCGAGGACGGCGTCGCAGACGTATTGGGTGCCGAGTGCGTGGCGGAAATCCGGGTAGCGTTTTTCGGCTGCGGGATTGTCGAGCGATTTGAAGAACTCCGCGAGTTCGTGGATGAACGAGTGCTCGTAGCCGAGGCAGAGGCCGGGAACCCACCAGTTTCCGGCGTAGGGGTGATCGCTATCGGAGCAATGAATGCTGCTCCAACCGCGGCGATCGCCGGGGACTCCGTGGTCGAAATAGGAGAGGCGGTTGAGGTCGTGAAGATCCCAGGAGAGGGATTTTTTCTCACCGTTGATCTCGAAGGTATAGAGCGCTTTGTGGCCGCGGGCGTAACGGGTGGATTCGAAAATGGCGAGCGAGCCATTCTCAAAACGGGCGAGAAATGCGCAGGCGTCGTCGATGGTGACGGCTTGCTTTTCCCCGGTGGCGGTGTGGACGCGCTCTTTGATGAAGGTCTCGGTCATCGCGCTAACCGAAACGATTTCACCGTTGATCCAACGGGCGGTGTCGATGCAGTGGGCTAACAAGTCACCCGTGACGCCGGAACCGGCGGCGGCGGCATCGAGGCGCCAAAGGCCGGCACCGCCTTGCGGGAGCTCTTCGGAAATCGTCCAGTCCTGGAGGAAATTGGCGCGGTAATGGAAGATCCGGCCGAGTTCGCCGGCATCTACGATGTTTTTCGCATGCGTGACGGCGGGGAGGAAGCGGTAGTTATACCAAACGAGGTTCGGTAGTCCGGCTTTTTCCACGGCGGCGACCATTGCTTCGCCTTGCTCACCGTTGAGGGCGAGGGGTTTTTCGCAGAGGATCATTTTGCCATTGGCGATGCAGGCGAGGGCGATTTCGGCGTGCGAATCGTTGGGCGTGCAGATGTCGATGGCGTCGATATCCGGGCGTTTCACGAGTTCGCGCCAGTCGGTTTCATAGGATGCGTAGCCCCATTTTTCGGCGAAGGCCTTGACCTTTTCCTCATCGCGTCCGCAGACAGCTTGGCGGACCGGGACGTGTTCGGTGTCGAAAAAGTGGCTGAGTTGCGAGTAGGCGTTCGAGTGGGTGCGGCCCATGAAGCCGTAGCCGATGAGTCCGATGCGGATTTCTTTTTTCATGATATTGAATGAATTATGAAGGAAGACAGGGTGTTTGAGAATGCGCGTGTTGGGGGAAGTCGAAGGTCAGAACGAGCGGTTCAGTGCCGGTGTTCTCGATTTGCACGCCGCCGCGGTTAAGCGCGGCTTGGGTGATGAATCCGATCTCGGGATAGATTTCGCCAAGTTTCATGTCTTGGTGATATCGCACTTCGAGCTTTCCGACCCGGCCGCGTCCGCGGTTTGTGTGGAAAAGGGTGGGGCTCTCCGGGTGGAAATTCGTCTTGGCGCCGGGTGCAACGGTGAGACGGAGAATGGAGGCCTTTTGATCGCCGAGGATATCCCCGTAGACAATCCACTTTGCGTCCACTCCCTCGGCGGAGAATTCCTCTGCGGTGATGGCCGGGCGCGAATTCTTCTGCACGAAGTCCGGGTCCTGATTTGCTTTGAAGTCGAAGGTTTCCACCAGGTATTCCCAGTCTTCGTGCTTGTCCTTCGGATAGTCCTGTTCGCGGCACGCGTAAAACGCATCGGCTGCTCCGATCCGTCCATCCAGTGTCAGGTCCTCGGCGAGGAAATGCTCGTCCATCGTCACATGCAACTCGTGCGTGCAGAGGTCCGTGGGCGAGTGAAGAACGCCATTCGGCATCACGAAGCCGTTATCAATGTGCATCATCGTGTGCGGCGACAAGTGCCGCACTCCGTTATAATCGTCCTGTCCCCAACGCTTCATGCAAGCGAGGAACTGGTCCTTCGTCACGAACGGGTATAGGCCCATTGCCGTGGTGTGATAATGCGACGGACTGACTCCAGGATTGTCGAAAGAATTGATGTCGTAAACTTCCCACTTGGCCCAGTGAAGATGGTGGGGAATGGGGTTCAGATTGTCGAACTTCTTGGA
>CAYRLT010000689.1:0-9657 GCA_964425095.1 uncultured Luteolibacter sp. | reverse complement strand
TTTCGGCGAGCCCAATGACGGCTTCGAGCTTGCATCCCTTGGCTGACAGGAAACGATGGGCATGAAAAAACCGCCATGGAATCCATCCACACAGAATCGGTTGTCAAAACCTTCGGGAAAATCCGTGTCCTCAATGGCATCAGCCTGACCATTGAGCCCGGCGAGTTGTTTTTCCTGCTCGGAGCCTCAGGTTGCGGGAAAACCACACTGCTCCGGTGCATCGCGGGACTGGAAACCCCGACCAGCGGCTCGATCCACTTCGGCGCGCGCGATGTGACCCGCATGCCTCCGCACCAACGCGAGGCCGCCATGGTTTTCCAAAGCTACGCCCTCTGGCCCCATCTCACGGTCGGTCAAAACATCGCATTCGGCCTCGAAGAACGGCGCGTCCCGAAAGCAGAAATCAAACACCGTGTCGCAGAAGCCCTCGAAATGGTCCACCTCCCGGGATTCGGCGAACGGTCGATCGACCAGATGTCCGGCGGCCAGCAACAACGCGTCTCGCTCGCCCGCGCGCTCGTCGTGAAACCGCAATGCCTACTGCTCGATGAACCGCTCTCCAATCTCGACGCGCAACTCCGCGTCGAAATGCGCCGCGAAATCCGCCGCATCGTGAAAGACAACGGCATCACCGCCATCTATGTCACCCACGATCAAGAGGAGGCACTGGCGATGGCCGACCGAATGGCCGTGCTCATCGGAGGAAACAACGGCCAAATTGGCACACCCGAGCAGATCTATCGGGAACCCCGCAGCGCCGATGTTGCGAGTTTCATAGGCGAAACCAATCTCCTGAACGGCGAAGTGATCGAACATCGCGATGGTTTCACCCGCATCATGACCGCCGTTGGAACGATGACCGGGCGCATCACCGATCCGGACTGGTCGCCCTCCCCTGGCGAATCCGTGCACGTGTCGATCCGCCCCGAGGCATGGCGGCTTCACGAGACCACTGGCGAGAACAATATTTTCGGCAACATCGTCGAACGCAGCTACCTCGGCCAACGCATTCAATACTGGATCGAAACCGCCGCCGGTCGCCAACAAGTCGTGGAGATGAATCCACACACGCTCTATCAAACCGGCGAGCAATCGGTCACACTCCACGCCAGCCACGACGACGTCATCGTGCTCAAGCCGTAGAAAACGATGAAAACGCGGGCATCGATCATCCTCGGATTGCTGGCGCTGATCGTGGCGTTGCCCATCGCGCTGCGCCGTGAAACCGCTACCACCGACCCACGGCGGGCGGACGATCACCTCGTTATTCTAACACCGCATAATGAATCGATCCGCAGTGAGTTTGGCGAAGCCTTCGCCGCGCATTGGAAATCCACCACTGGACGCAGCATTTATGTCGATTGGCGGACGCCCGGCGGCACCTCGGAGATCCGCATGGTATTGGACGCCGGATTCAAGGCGGCGAAAGAAACGGGCCGCGAAGGAATTGGCGTGGACATCTTATTCGGCGGCGGCGAACCGGATTTCAGCGGACAAGCAAAACAAGGGCGTCTCGTGCCGCTACGGATTTTCGATACGCAGCCCGCACTCTTTGCCCAAAATGGCCCGATTCCGGAAACCTTCACCGGCGAGCGCTACTACCCGCCGGATCATGTGTGGGTCGGGACCTGCATGTCGCAGTTTGGAATCTGTTATAATCCGGATGTGCTCCGACGCCTCAAGCTCGATCCACCCACCTCCTGGCGTGATCTCGGCGATCCCCGCTACGCCGGATCACTCGCCCTAGCAGATCCCACCAAGAGCGGCTCCGTCGCCCGAGCCTTCGAACTCCTCGTGCAAGGGGAAATCCTCCGAGCTCTTTCGCAAGCCCCCGATGACCGCCAAGCCGCCATCGAATCCGGCTGGACCACCGGATTGCAGTTGATTCAAAAACTCGCCGCTAACGCCCGCTATTTCACCGACAGCGCCTCGAAGATCCCCCAAGACGTCGGCCAAGGCAACGCGGCGGCCGGCATGTGCATTGATTTCTATGGTCGTTCATTCGCGGACGAACTCACCAGCGCGTCGGGCACCCCACGCGTCGTTTGGATCGCCCCACAGGGAGGCACCACCTTGAGCGCGGACCCGGTAGGCGTCCTGAAAGGCGCGCCGCATCCTGAGATCGCGCAGGACTTCGTTGAATTTTGCCTCAGCCCTGCGGCACAAGTCCTCTGGTTCGCCAAACCCGGGACTCCAAACGGCCCGCGGCAGCGCGCCCTTCACCGCACGCCGATCCGCCGCGATGTTTACACCCCGGAAAACCTCGCGAACTCCACCATGCCCGACGTCCACCCTTACCAAGATTCCGGCAATTTCATCTATCAGCGCGAACTCACCGGCGCCGCGTTCAACACGCTCCGCCAACTCGTCAAAGTCATGTGCATCGATTCCCACGATGAAATGAAATCCGCATGGCAAGCCATGCACGCCGCTGGCATGCCCGCCGACGCGCTCGCCGTCTTTTCCGATGTCTCCATCATGCCCTACTCCACCAGCAGCAAAGGCGATCCCCGCTTCGATGGCAGCGATCCCCTGAAAACCGCCGAAAACGCCGCCCGCATCGGCGAGTGGTTCCGCGCGAACTACCGCAAAGCCGAAGCCATCGCCCGCTCCAAATCCAAACTATAGCCCCAAATAAACGATGAGTCGGGTTCCCAACCTTGGACTGCGGCAGCCTGCTGCCGCTTTCCCGGAGCCAGCCTGCTGGCCCGGAAGCCAGAGCCCCGTCGAAGTCCAGCCCGAAGGCTCTTCTTTCGCCTCTCATTCACTCTCCGCAGCAGGCTGCGGAGTTCAAAGCGGCAGCAGGCTGCCGCATTCCACATTATGAACAAACTCAAACTCCTCAGCCCGAACACCGAACTCAAGTCACTGTGATTATTCCGCCTTGCCTACGGCCCACATTCCTGTATTTGTGGGTGTATGAAAACCACCATTGACTTGCCCGACGACGTATTTATGAAAGCCAAAATTCTCGCGGCCGAGCGCAGCATGACGTTTAAGGATGTCGTGGTCCAAGGTCTGAAGCTCGTCACCGAGACGCCTCCTGAAGCCGATCAGAAGGCACGGAAGGCGGCGCTCAAACGCCTCCTCAAAGCCATGCAGGCGAGCAATACCGAGCCGATGGTTCCTCTGAAGCGGGAGGAGATTTATGACCGGTGAAGTGTTTCTGGATTCCAACGTGCTGTTGTATTCCTGTTCGGCGGCAGCAGAAGATGCCGGCAAACGTCAGGTGGCAGAGGACCTCATCCTGAACCACCCGTTCGCGATCTCCGCCCAAGTGCTGCAGGAGTTCATCGCCAACGCGCTTCGCAAGCCGCGCCTCGGCATCACGGAATCTAACATCGACGCCACTCTCCAACTTGCGGCCATGGTGCGGGTGCAGCCGGTCACCCATGAGTTGGTCGTTTCCGCCGTGATGCTCCGCCGGCGTTTCCAGTTGTCCCAGTGGGATGCCACCATTGTTGCCGCCGCTGCGGAACTCGGCTGCAAAACTGTTTATTCGGAGGACATGAATGACGGTCAAGACTACGCGGGCGTCCGGGTGGTAAATCCGTTCTCTTGTGTCTCCCTCCCATGAACCGCCGCCCCGCCATTCTGATCTCGATCATCGTCTGCGCCTTGTTCGCGGTGTTTTTCATCTATCCGGCCGGAATGGTAGTGAAACAGGCGTTCGAAGGTCCAAGCGGTTTCACCCTCGAATTCTTCGCCGCCGTTTTCAAGAATCCGATCTATCAGGAAGGCTTGTGGAATTCGTTCGCAATTGGCTCCTGCGCCACACTTACCGCTCTCTCCATCGCCTTTCCGCTGGCGCTCGTCGGGCACAGATATGACTTCATCGGCAAACCCGCGCTCGGCGTGTTGGTGCTCGCACCAATGATCTTGCCGCCCTTCGTCGGAGCGGTGGGCGTGAAACAAATGCTCGGCGTGAATGGCGCACTCAATGCCGCACTCATCAAAACCGGACTGATGGATGGAGCCATGCCATTTGACTGGCTCGCCGAGGGGCGCTTTGTAGGAATCGTCCTGATGATCGGCCTCAATCTCTATCCGATTCTTTATATGAACATTGCCGCCGCCCTCTCGAATCTCGATCCGGCAATGGAACAGGCGGCCGAAAACCTCGGCTGCCCGCCATGGAAACGCTTCTTCCGCATCACCCTGCCGCTCGCCATGCCGGGCGTTTTCGCAGGTGCGTCCATCGTATTCATCTGGGCCTTCACGGAGCTCGGAGTCCCACTCGTCTTCGATTTCAGCCGCACCGCATCCGTCCAGATTTTCGACGGCCTCAAAGGCCTCGAGCGCAATCCCATCCCTTACGCACTCACCACCATCTTATTGATCGTGGCGACGTTGGTTTTCACCCTCTCGAAATTTGTCATCGGGCGATCGCCTCTGGGCACTGCGCCGAGGCCAAAAGTCCGTGCCGATGCGCGGCGCCTCAGCGGTTGGAAGTCAGCAGCTTGCGCCACCTTATTCCTCGGCGTCTTCATACTCGCCGCGATTCCCCACCTCGGTGTTTTACTCCTCTCACTGGCCGGTCGCTGGTATGGTACCGTCATTCCCGATGCCTTCACGCTGCGCCATTACACCGAGGCGCTTGGCAACGGCCTCGTCGTCCCATCCATTCAGAACAGCCTGCTCTATGCGGGCTGCGCCACCCTTGTCGCCCTGGTCATCGGACTCAGCGTCGCATGGGTGGTCGTGCGTTCCGATCTAAAAATCCGCGGCTGGCTCGATGCCGTGGTCATGCTGCCACTTGCGGTGCCCGGCTTGGTCATGGCCTTCGGCTATCTCGCGCTTTCACAGGAGGGAAAATCCTTCCATTTCCTCGTCGGCGCGGGTGGAAGCCCGTTTCTGTTGCTGGTCATCGCTTACGCCATCCGCCGCTTGCCCTATGTCGTTAGATCCGCCGTCGCCGGACTGCAACAAAGCAATCCGGCACTCGAAGAAGCCGCCCGCTCGCTTGGTGCCACCCCGGCCCGCGCCTTACGCCGAATCGCCATTCCACTCATCGGCGCGAATCTCGCCGCCGGTGCCATCCTCGCCTTCGCCTTCGCCATGCTTGAGGTGAGCGACAGCCTGATCCTTGCGCAACAGGAGCAACATTTCCCAATCACCAAGGCGATCTATTCGCTCCTCAGCACGCTCGGCAACGGCACCGAACTCGCCGCCGCTCTCGGCGTATGGGCGATGGTTTTTCTATCAGTCGCAATCATCGGCGCCGCCATTCTAGCTGGAAAACGTGGCGGTTTGTTCAAGGTGTAACGAGCGGATGCTACCACGTCAGACTCAGGAAGTCTTGGATGAGATCAACGCAGCAAGACTGGCGGGCGTCGCGAGATTTTCACGGGTGAGATCCGCCGGCAGCAGTTCCACCCCGTATTCATCTTCAACGGCCACCACCAATTGCACGACTGCGTGAGAGTCCAAGCCTGCGGCTGCCAAGTCCCCATCGTGCGGAAAATCCCAATCCAATTCCAACAGACCTTCGCCGTTCATCCAATCAATCAAATCCGTGGGGTCGATTTTTAAATTCTTCGAAATTGCCATGCGCGCGAAAAATGCGACGCGCATCCCGGTTTCATCAAGCGGAAATCACCGTATCGGTGATCTTATATTCTAAAATTCCACTTCCGCGCCAAGTTCCGCCACTTCCACCGGGCTGTTGTGCCGTTGTTGAAGCGCTTCGCGCAGCGTATTCGAGGCCAACGATTCCCCGTGAACAAGCCAGACGCGTTGTTTCGCACCGCCGGTCCGATCAAAATAATCGAGAAGCTCGGAATGATCGGCGTGGCCGGAAAATGAATCCACGATTTCGATCTTGGCGCGGACTTGGTATCGGCCGCCGAGGATCGGCACTTCGCGCTCGCCATCCCGAAGGCGGCGACCCAGCGTGTTGTCCGCACAATAACCAACGAAGAGCACCGTGGTTTTTGGATCGCCGATATTGTTTTTCAAATGGTGGAGAATCCGCCCGGCCTCGCACATGCCGGACGCGGAGATGATGATGGCGACGCCATGAATATCGTTGAGCGACTTCGAACCGGAAACCGAACGGACCAGCGTGAGATGCTCGAATCCAAAAGGATTCTGCCGATCGAAGAGCGTTTGATAAACCTCGTCGTTGAAGGATTCCGGATGCAACCGGTAAATCTCGGTCGCACTGACCGCCAACGGGCTGTCGACAAACACGGGAACTTCCGGGATTTCGCCTCGTTCAAAAAGATCGTTGAGCACGTAGAGGACCTGCTGAGTGCGCTCGACAGCAAATGCGGGAATCAAAATCTTCCCCCCACGTTGCACCGCCTCACGGATGATCCGGGCGAAATGATCGCCCATTCCCGGAGGCGCTTCATGCTCACGCCCGCCATACGTGCTTTCCATCAGCAGAAAATCCACATCCATCACCGGCACAGGATCACGCAGGACTTCATTACCCCCGCGCCCGACATCTCCGGAAAACAAGAACCGCTTGCGTTTGCCGTCCGCTTGATCGTCGATCTCCAATAAAACCTGCGCACTACCCAAAATGTGGCCGGCATCAATGAAGGTGACCGTTACGCCATTGCACACCGACAGCGGGCGATCATAGGCGATGCTGACGAATTGACGGAGACAGAGCTCCGCATCGCGCTCGCTGTAGATCGGCGTGACCGGTTCAAGCCCATCTTTTTTCCGGTGCTTGTTCAGCCAATCGATATCGCTCTCCTGAATGCGTGCGGAATCCGCCAGCATGATCTGGCAAAGATCGCGGGTCGCATCCGTCGCGAAAATATTTCCGGCAAACCCCTTGCTGGTGAGGTTCGGCAAGTTGCCGCTGTGATCAATGTGCGCATGGGAAAGAATCACCGCATCAATCGTTTTCGGATCGAAGTATGGAAACCCGCAGTTCACTTCATAGGCGTGCTTGCGCGATCCCTGGTAAAGACCGCAATCCAATAGGATGCGCTTGCCGTTGACTTCAAGCAGATGCTGGGAACCGGTGGTGGTACCGGCGGCACCGCAAAATTTGAGTTTCATGTGGGTGTTTTAAAAAAACTGCCGATGGTTTAGGAAAGCTGATGGGAAAAAACTTGGGAGTCCCGACCGCTCGCTTCATATTGCTCACGCCGGCGAGTTGGCAAGACCTCCACGGATGCAGGGGAATAGCCGAGTTTTCCCGTGAAAAAATCCGCTGCGCGGTTGCTCAAGGCAAACACCCGCTTAATGCCTAAATGGCGCGCAACCTCTTCGGCATGCTTGACGAGTTCAAAACCATATCCCCTGCCCTCGTGCGCTTGTTTCACATACAGGCAGGCGACCTCGCCGCAGCCATCATCAGTATACTCGTGAAGAGCCACGCAGCCGACAACATTGTCATCGATGGTCATGACATGAAAATCACCGATACGGGACTGAATATCCTCGTAGCTGCGCTCAACGAGTTTCGTCCGACGCACAGAGCGGCCGATCATTCCTAACAATTCCGGGATATCCTCCTCACGCAGTGGACGAATCATCCGGTAACTGTCGGCATGAACCATGGTGCCTACACCTTCATTGGAAAAGAGCTCATCGACCAACACACCTTGACGGCGGCCATTCAAAACGTGAACCCGCGGCACCCCACGGTGACAGGCCGCGGCGGCGGCTTTAAGCAGCGCCGCCCCCGTTGAATCGGTGCGCAAGGCCAAGCATTCAGCGTCCGCGGCACGGATCGCATGGGCGGGTGCGCCATCAATCAGAATCGCCTCTTCCAGCAGGGTGATGATTTTTGCCACTCCGACACCACGGGCAAAGTCCACCACCGCGGGATCAAGCGGGCCAGTGGCCGATGCATCCACAATCGCGGATTGGCCGCGGGCAAGAATATCCAAGGTTTCACGAATCGCTCCAGGGTCCGTAATCGGGCGGGAAACCCGGGCCGCCATGATTTCGCACTCCAAGGTCCAAGCAAAAAGATCCTTGAGGTCCCCGCCGAGCACGCCGAGCACGAGTTTCACTCCCAAATCTTCCAGCACCGCCAAATCCAGCAAGGTTTCGGCCACCGCCGGCTCCGGCAACAAACCCGCTTCAATCAGCACGAAAAAGACCTTCCCCCGGAATTGGGGAATGTATTGGAGAATCTCACGAACATCACTCGACTGCGCCACGTCCCTTTCGTAACAAATGCCGACATTCAAGCAAGAGCGGGTTTTTGCGCAGAATCCGCAAACTGAAAATCCCTCATGAGAAACTTGCTTCTTGCCTAGAGCACAATCCAGCGCCAACCATCAAATCCGTGACGCGCCACCGCACAGACGACCTCCGAATCACCGGCCTGAACCCGCTTATTTCACCAGCGGTTCTCGCCTATTATTTACCCATCACCGAACCAGCTTCCGAGTTGGTTGCGGAGGCCCGCGCCCAAGCGGACGCCATTTTGCGTGGAGAGGATGACCGCTTGCTCGCTGTCGTCGGCCCCTGCTCAATCCATGATCCCAAAGCCGCACTTGCCTATGCGGCAAAGCTGAAACTCGAGGCCGATCGCCTGAAGGATGACGTCTTCGTCATGATGCGGGTCTATTTTGAAAAACCGCGCACCACAGTCGGCTGGAAAGGCTTGATCAACGATCCCAATCTCAACGACTCGTTCGATATCAACCAAGGCCTGCGCGTCGCGCGAGGATTGCTCTTGGATCTCGCCAACATGGGCGTCCCGGCCGGAACCGAGTTCCTCGATACGATTTCGCCACAATACATCGCGGATCTCATCGCCTGGGGTGCCATCGGCGCCCGCACCACCGAGTCGCAAATCCACCGCGAACTGGCGTCCGGCCTCTCCATGCCGGTCGGCTTCAAAAATGGCACCGGCGGCTCGATCCAAATCGCCCTTGATGCGATCCAATCCTCCTCAAACCCCCACCATTTTCTCTCGGTGACGAAACAAGGAGTCTCGGCGATCGTTTCCACCGCCGGCAATGAATCGTGCCACTTGATCCTCCGCGGCGGAAAGTCCGGCCCGAACTACGAAAAACCCAGCATCGACGAAGCGACAGCCATGCTCCGCGAGCAAAATCTCACCGCCTCCGTCATGGTCGATTGCTCGCACGGCAACTCAATGAAGGATTTCCGCAACCAACCGATGGTCGCGCAAAACCTCGCCCACCAAATCGCCGCAGGCTGCAAGGTCATCACCTCGGTCATGATCGAATCCAACCTCGTCGAAGGAAATCAAAAGCTCACTAAAAATCTGGAATCCCTAACGCACGGCCAATCCATCACCGATGCCTGCATCGGCTGGGACGACACCGTCACGACTCTAGACGTCCTCGCAAAAGCCGTCCGCGCACGCCGCAAGGTTTCCTGAAATACCTGCTTTACGGCATAATCCGTAAACTAACCGATAAAATCGTGTTGGGTGGTTTTGAGTGATTCGGGCATTTTAAAAACCGCAGAGGCACAGAGGGAAGAGGAGGTCACAGAGATCATCAATGGAGGATGGAGGAACCGAATGGTTCGATATGCACTGAGCTTAAACTCATCTCAGAGCCTGTTTTAAAAATGGCAGGGACCGATCCTCCGGGCGGTCCGGCCAATACTGGCCACTTAAGCGCATTTGCGGATTAATTCGATGATTTTCGGTTGCTCCCGGACTTTTGGCGGTTTGCCGCCATTTCGGATTTTAAACTTCGCCCT
>CAYRLT010000688.1:0-1691 GCA_964425095.1 uncultured Luteolibacter sp. | reverse complement strand
TCCTCGTGGAATTCTTGACGATATGAAAGCGATCACCGTTCATATCAAAAACGCTCTCAATAATTAGCACGCTCATGTCCAACGTCTCCAACATCGTCAAATCCATTCAAGACATCATGCGCAAGGACGCGGGCACCTATGGTGACGCCCAGCGCATCGAGCAGATCGCCTGGCTCTTTTTCCTGAAAATTTTCGACGACCGGGAGAAGGAAATGGACCTCTTACGCGACGACTACAAATCCCCGCTACCCAAGCAGCTCCGCTGGTCCAGCTGGGCTGCCGATGAGGAAGGCATCACCGGCGACGCACTGCTCAACTTCGTTAACAACACTCTCCTTACTGAGCTCAAAATCCTCACGGGCAGCGACCGGATGCACACCCTCATCCGTATGACTTTCGAAGATGCCAACAACTACATGAAGAACGGCACCTTGATGCGTCAGGTCATCAACAAGATCAACGGCATCGACTTCAACGCCTCCCAGGATCGCCACCTTTTCGGTGACATCTATGAGAAAATCCTCAAGGACCTCCAGTCCGCCGGAAACGCCGGTGAGTTCTACACTCCCCGCGCGGTCACTCAGTTCATCGTCGATCAAGTGAACCCACGCATTGGCGAGGCCGTGCTGGACCCCGCCTGCGGCACCGGCGGTTTCCTGACTTGGGTCATCGAACACCTGCGCAGGCAGGCCAAGACCGAGGCCCACGAGCGCTCCATTCAGGAATGCTTCTCCGGCATCGAGAAAAAAGGCCTGCCGCATGTCCTCTGCATGACCAACCTCTTGCTACACGGCATCGATGTGCCATCCAATGTTCGCCACGACAACACCCTCGCCCGGCCGCTGCGCGACTGGGGCCCGAAAGAGCGCGTGGATTGCATCGTCACCAACCCACCCTTCGGCGGCATGGAAGAGGACGGCATTGAGGCCAACTACCCTGCCGAATTCCGCACCCGTGAGACTGCCGACCTTTTCCTCGTGCTGCTCATGAAGTTGCTCAAGCCCGGCGGCCGCGCCGGACTCGTCTTGCCCGATGGCACGCTCTTCGGCGAAGGCGTGAAAACCCGGATCAAGGAAGCACTGCTCACCGATTGCAACCTGCACACCATCGTCCGCCTGCCCAATGGCGTCTTCAACCCCTACACCGGCATCCGCACCAATCTCCTTTTCTTCACCAAGGGCGCACCTACCACGGAAGTCTGGTATTACGAGCACCCCTATCCGCCCGGCGCCAAGAGCTACAACAAGGGGAAACCCATCCGCATCGAGGAATTCGATCCCATCAAAATCTGGTGGGGCAACGAGGCCGATGGATTTAAATCCCGCGTCGAAAACGAACGCGCTTGGCGCGTCTCCATCGAGCAAATCAAGGCCGGAAACTACAACCTCGACCTCAAGAATCCGCACAATTCCGACGAAGGCCCCGGCGAAGTGGACCATCTCCTTCCAGAATACGAAAAGCTCTTGGAAAAAATCGCGGAAACCAGAAACGCCCTGAAAAACGAGCTTCAAAACGCCCTTACCCGATGACGGAAAAGGCCCAGATTACTTTGAAATCAGGCCATTCCGCCCCGAGTGGCACGAGATCCATGTTGGCTCATCCGCAAATTTCAACTTGCGCGGATCCGGAATTCTGGCACTTTTTCCCCAACAACACCTCCCACGCCTCTCCACGATGCGCACCAAGGGAGG
>CAYRLT010000687.1:0-4426 GCA_964425095.1 uncultured Luteolibacter sp. | reverse complement strand
GCGGAGAAAGCGCAAGCTCCGGATTGGAAAGCCGGGCAAGGTCCGAGGGGGATTCGAGATCAAATCGATGCACCGGCTGATCTCCAAGGGATTCCGCATAAAGCCGGGCCAGAGTGGTCTTTCCCACCTGTCTGGGACCAGGCAACGCCACCACCGGATAGTCCGTCAATCGCTCACGGATGGCGTTCAAATAGGCAGAACGGGGTAGAAACATCCTTGAAAATTGAACGGTAGTCGTTCGATTTTCAAGGATAATTTTTGATCATTTCGCCCTGAGTCGTGGCGATGTTCGGATGCTCGCCATTTACCACGGCAGCGGAAACGCACGGTTGAAGGCGAAGACGCGTTCGCGGAGTGCGTGGAGCTTCTCGAGATTGGTGTGATCGGACAAGGCTTCGTGGATGAAATCGGCGACTTGTTCGACGTCGGGCTCTTTCATGCCGCGGGTGGTGACGGCCGGAGTTCCGATCCGGATGCCGCTGGGTTTCATCGGGCTGCCGGTATCGAACGGGATGCCGTTTTTATTGACGGTGATGCCGGCTTCATCGAGCGCATGGGAGGCATCCGTGCCGTTGAGATGTTTGTTGCGCAGATCGACAAGCATGACGTGGTTGTCCGTGCCGCCGGAGCAGATGCGGAATCCATGATGCGTGAGACGGGCGGCGATGGCTTGGGCGTTCTTGATGACTTGCGCGGAGTATTCCTTGAACTCGGGCTTGAGCGCCTCGCCGAAACAGACCGCCTTGGCGGCGATCACGTGCATCAGCGGTCCACCTTGAATGCCCGGGAAGACTTGCGAATCGATTTTTTTCGCAAACTCCTCTTTGCACAAAATGATGCCACCGCGCGGGCCGCGCAGGGACTTGTGGGTGGTGGAAGTCACGAAATCGGCGTGCGGCACCGGGCTGGGATGGACCCCGGCGGCGACTAGGCCGGCGATGTGCGCCATGTCCACAAACAGATAGGCACCGATCTCGCGGGCGAGCTTGCCCATGCGTTCGAAATCGATGCTCCGCGAGTAGGCGGAAGCGCCCACGGTGATCAGCGCGGGCAGAAGTTCGCGGGCGGTTTTTTCGAGCTCGTCGTAATCGATGCGCTCGTCATTCGGACTGACACCGTAATGGGTGACGTTGTAAAAACGGCCGGAGAAATTCGCTTTGTGGCCGTGGGTGAGGTGGCCACCGTGGGCAAGATCCATGGTGAAAATCTTGTCGCCGGGTTTCAACACGGAGAAGTAAACGGCGGTGTTTGCTTGCGAGCCGGAGTGCGGCTGGACGTTGGCGTGCTCAGCTCCGAAAAGTTTCTTGGCGCGGTCGATGGCGAGTTGCTCGACGACGTCCACGTTTTCGCATCCGCCATACCAGCGGCGGCCGGGATAGCCTTCGGCATATTTGTTAGTGAGCACCGAGCCCTGAGCCTCCATCACAGCGGGTGAGGCGAAGTTTTCCGAGGCGATGAGCTCGATGTTGTTGCGTTGGCGATGCTCCTCGGCGGTGATGGCTTCGTAAATCGCAGGATCCGTTTGTTCGAGACGGCTGCCGGACGCTTTGCAGATGCGGGCTTCATGGCGGCCGCCCTCGAAGGACGTAGCGAGGAAGGCATCCGCCATGGCGGCTGCGGTGGCGGCATCGGTGTATTTTCCACTCAAGCAAAGCACGTTCGAATCATTGTGCTGGCGGGTGATGCTGGCCTCATCCACTGAGCGCACGCTGGCGGCGCGCACATGGCGATGGCGGTTCGCGGCGATGCTCATGCCTACGCCGGAGGTGCAGGCGAGAATGCCGAAATCGTATGTGCCATCGGCAACATTGCGGGCGACTTGGTTGGCGTAGTCGGCGTAATCGACCGAGCCGTTGGTGTGAGTGCCGAAGTCGTGGACGTCATGTCCAACGGCTTTCAGGTGTTCAACGACTGCGTTTTTGAGATCAAAGGCGCCGTGGTCGGCTCCGATAGCAATGCGGAATGTGGGGTGGCTCATGGGCAGGTCGGGATTCAAGCCCGGGAAATCCGGATTGGAAACCGGAAATTTCACCGGAATCACCAAAATGGTTTTTTGGGGCCGGAATTACGCGTTTATGGGCTTCGCTGAATCAGCAAATCTCCGCTGCCCGCACGTCCTGAATGATCAGTTGCAGCGTCGTCCGGCCGCGGAACGTGTTTCGATCGATTGTGAAGGCAATGTCCCACGGCGGATCGGGCAGGGGATGTTCTCCACCGCCGAAAAACACCGCATCTTGCTCGTGATACCCCTGCCGCAGCATGAAACGCAGGTGGTGGTTCTTCATGTGCAGTGGCGAGCGGCTCAGTCCCACACTCCGTGAAATGAATACCGGCTGTGGATTGCTGTTGCCGAAGGGTTGCAGCAAATCATAGCTGGAAAGAAAATCTAGCGAAAGTTGATCAAAGGCAATCTCAGCATCGTAAGTCAGCTTGGGCTGGCGTTGTTCCTCGTTCGTTTGTTGGAGAACGTATTCGGCCAAGTGCTTTCGGAATTGATCTATTTTATCTTCTTGGATTGAGAGTCCGGCGGCCATCGCGTGTCCGCCGCCCGCCAGCAGATCGTTTTCACAAAAGCGGAGAGCCTCCACCAATGAAACTCCTTCAATACTGCGCCCGGATCCCTTGCCCACTCCATTCTCGTCAATGGCGATCACGAACGTAGGCTTGTGGTACTGCCGCATCAAACGCGAGGCGACGATGCCAACGACGCCGTGATGCCAGGATCGCGAGCCTAACACGATGACCGGATCACGGGCCGGATCAAAATGAAGAGTGAGCATTTCCACCGCCTCGCGTCGGATCAACCCCTCGTGATTCTGGCGCTCCTTATTGTAAGCATCGAGTTTTTGGGCAAGTTCTTGGGCAAGACGGCGGCAATCGGTGGTCAGTGTGGCGAGCGCATCCTCCGGCGCATCCATCCGACCGGCAGCGTTGAGACGCGGGCCGATCCGGAAACCAACATCCATCGAGGTGGCCGTTCCATTCATGCCGGTGATGTCCTGCAGTGCCCGCAGGCCAGGGTTCATCGTGTTCGGCAGATGCTTGAGCCCGTGGCGCACCATCAGGCGGTTTTCACCAATCATCGGGACGATGTCCGAAATGGTCGCCACTGCCACCAGATCGATCAATTTCTTGAGATCCAAATCCACTTGCCGGGTCTTCAACAGCGCGTGGCCCAGTTTAAAAACCACACCGGCGGCGCAGAGATAGGTGAATTCCGTGCCACATTTCGGATTCACCAACGCACAACAATCCGGCCGCATGCCGGGCAGCGGTTCATGGTGATCGACGATCAACACATCCACTCCATCCGCTCGCAAGGCAGCCACTTCATCGACGGAAACCGTTCCGCAATCCACCGTGATCAGCAAATCCGGTTTTTCGCCCTCACTCATGCATCGCGCTATCGCTGCCGTGCTCAGGCCATAGCCCTCGGGTCCGCGCCGCGGGATGAAGTGTCGCGGCTCCAAGCCGTAGGCCATTAAAATCCGCCTCATCAAGGTGATCGAGGTCACGCCATCGACGTCGTAGTCGCCGTAAATACAGATTTCCTGCTTCTGGTCGATGGCAGCCAGAATTCGTTCCACCGCCACGCGCATATCAGGGATCAAAAATGGATCCGCCAAATCCCTCAGACGCGGCCGCAAATAGCCCTCAAGATCCACACCCTCGGGGAGCCCCCGCTGGCGGATCAAGTGCTCTAAAATCGGAGGAAACGAACGTGACTCACCATTTCCCGGATTTTGGAACGGCTCGCCACGCGGAATCCATCTGAATGGCTGCGCTCGCATGATTGCCCCGGACCGTATGGGCGGATCGCATGCCGGTTCAAGAGCGGAAACGAAAAGCACGCAATTCTGCCCGCTGTGACAACTTGCCCTGCTAAATCGCGCCATTTTGACGCGCTCGAGCCCCTTTCAAATCATCTAAAAGGACCCCGGAATACTTATATTTGCTTCATAATGAATTCATTACGAATTCCCGATCCGCCCTTGGCACATTCTTTGCGAAAAGCCCTGCTCACAACTACCGCCCGATCGGGCTAAATCGAAAGGAAACCACTTTATGTCCAAAATTCTCGGAATCGACCTCGGCACCACCAACTCCTGTATGGCCGTCATGGAAGGCGGCGAACCCACCGTGCTCGAAAACTCGGAAGGTGCCCGCACTACTCCCTCAGTCGTCGCCTTCGCCAAGAACGGCGAACGCCTCGTCGGCCAAGCCGCCAAACGCCAAGCCGTCACCAACCCGAAAAACACGATTTTCTCATCGAAACGCCTGATCGGCCGCAAATTCGCCGAACTCACGGACGCCGACAAACGCATGCCATACAAGATCGTCGCCGCCTCAAATGGCGACGCCCACATCCAAGTGGAAGTCGCCGGCGAAACCAAAACCTTCTCACCGCAGGAAATCGCTGCGATGA
>CAYRLT010000686.1:0-3749 GCA_964425095.1 uncultured Luteolibacter sp. | reverse complement strand
CACCGGAAAGTTTGGACCAAACGAACATGAAAAACGGGGGAATTGGAGCGGGCGATGAGATTCGAACTCACGACATCCACCTTGGCAAGGTGGCGCTCTACCACTGAGCTACGCCCGCGTCGGGAAACGCGTCGCCGCTTTCTACACGCGACCGGATCACCGGCAAGCCAAATTTTGCAAAAAATTCCATGTTCATTTGGTTGGCAGTCGGTTTCTCTCCCCTCGCGCATGTCCGACAAACTCGCTGAAATCATCGCCACCAAACGCCTCGAAGTCGAAGCGCTGATGCCTCGTGCCGCTCTCCTTCGTGCCGCTGCCCTGCAACGCAACGACTTCGGTGGATTCCGCGCCGCACTGGATCAAGGCCCCGGCCGCCTCGGAGTCATCGCCGAAGTCAAAAAGGCCTCACCCTCCGTCGGCCTAATCGACCCCAATTTTGATCCGGTCCGCCAAGCGAAGCGCTATCTGGAAGGCGGGGCATCCTGCTTATCGATCCTCACGGACGAGAAATATTTTCAAGGATCGCTGAGCTACCTCACACAGATCTCAAAATTTTCCGGTGCTCCCCTGCTGCGCAAAGATTTCACGATTCACGAGGTGCAAATCCATGAAGCCGCCGTCTCCGGTGCGGACGCCATTCTGCTGATCGTCGCCGCACTCGATGATGAAACGCTGCGTCGGCTTTACGACGAGGCGAAGTCGATGATGCTGGATGTGCTCGTCGAAGTCCATGACCTCTGGGAAATGGAGCGCGCACTTGAGCTAGGCGCGGATTTGATCGGCGTGAACAATCGGAATTTAAAAACATTCGAAGTGGATTTGGAAACCACCGTGCGCCTCGCCGAAGAAGTGCCGGATGATGTTTTGTTAGTTTCCGAGAGCGGCATCAAGACGCTATCCGACGCACAACGCGTGCTAGATGCCGGTGCCAATGCCGTGCTCATCGGCGAGGCACTCATGCGCGCACACGATCCCTCACGGGAAATCGAGGCGTATCTGGAGTTGGTCGCTTCTTAAGGAGATGGCGACGCATCGTCGCCGCCAGCCTAAACCAGCAGCGCGATCTGCTCGCCGGGGCCGTGGACGCCTTCGATGAGGATGCCCTCAACGTCGGCGGTCTTGGACGGGCCGGTGCACCAGATGATGTTCGGGCTATCGCCGAAGGCGGCGATGGCGTCGGACATGGCGCGGTGGATTTCCTGGCGCTCGAGCACGGCGACGTGGACCCATGGCGAGAGCGCGGCGAGACGGTGGGAAGTGCGATTGTCATCAAGGATGACAGTGCCGGATTCGGCGATGGCGCCGGTGGCGCGGGTGATGCCGAATTGATAGTCATCGTAACGCGAACGATCGTAGATAGTTTCGACCGTTAGACCGGCGGCGGCGAGTTTTGAGCCGATGGCATCAAACAACGCGGGATCGCAGTAGCCGTGATGTTGCTGGGTGGATTTCAAGAATTCCGCCAGTTCGTCCACCGACGACATCGGTTTGCCATTCACCGCCTTGAAGTTCCGGCAGAAGATTTCCCAAAGATCCGAGCCTTCGAGTTTCGGGGCCGAGTGGGTGATCGTGACGTCGTATTCCGGCAACGGGGTCTTGGTTTTAAGGGCTGCAGTGGCGGTTTCGATCTTGGCGAAGATGGTGTTTCTGGATTCGGAGGTTTTCATGGTTAGTTGCGTTTGTTTTCCGCAGAGGCACAGAGGGAAGATGAGGTCACAGAGAAGAAGAGGGAGGATTTGATTGGTAGCCGGGACGCACGATCCTTTTTTTACCAAGAGGCCAGGTTTTAAAGTTGAGAAGCAGGGCTACGTCGAGACCGGTAATGCATAGCCGAGCATCTGCGCTTCATGAGCCGGAGTGAATGAATCGACGTATTTAGGGTCAACAATGACTGAATCCTCGACCACGAGGTCCGGAATGAGATTTCCAAGAAAGCGACTCTTATACTCAACGGGAAATCGTTTCTGCTGATCGAAGTCGATTCCCATTTCTGCGAACTCGATGCAGAGGCTCGCTCGTAAAATTTCTCATCAAGCCCGGGACGCAATTCCTTATGAACTGTGATAGCAGCCGCAATGATGCGTCTCGTAAGGTCCTGATGCGGGTAATCCATGGTTTGCTTTGCTATAACTTAAATTTCAAAAACTCATCTTCAATCTTCTCTCTGTGACCTCATCTTCCCTCTGTGCCTCTGTGGTTTGAAAAATGCCCGAATCACCTAGCATCATGCCGTTGCTATGGCCAGCGCTTGATCCAGATCGGCGGTGATGTCGTCGATGTGTTCGATACCGACGGAAAGGCGGATGAGTTCGGGCGGGATGCCGGCGGCGAGGAGTTGTTCCTGATTGAGTTGCGAGTGAGTGGTGGTGGCCGGGTGGATGGCGAGTGACTTGGCATCTCCGACGTTGGCGAGGTGTTTGAACAGCTTGAGGGAATCGATGAACTTCGCACCGGCTTTCGCGCCGCCCTTGATGCCGAAAACGACCATCGAGCCACCTTTTCCTCGCAGATACTTGTCGTTGAGCGCCGCTTGCGGATCGCCAGGCAAGCCGGGGAAACGCACCCAATCGACGGCGGGGTGGTTTTTTAGGTGTTTGGCGACAGCTAGGGAGTTTTCGCAATGGCGTTCCATGCGAAGAGGCAAGGTTTCGATGCCTTGCAGGGCGATCCATGCGTTGTCCGGCGAGAGGCAGGCACCGAGATTGCGCAGCGGACCGGTGCGCATGCGCAGGATGTAGGCGAGCGGCGCAAGCGGCGCGGGCAGGTCGTGGCCCCATCGCAGGCCGTGATAGGAATTGTCCGGCGCGTCGAAGAGCGGGTGTTTGCCAGCCGACCAATCGAATTTCCCGGAATCGATGACGATTCCGCCGATCCCGGTGCCGTGGCCGCCCAGCCATTTGGTGAGGGAATGGACGACAATGTCAGCGCCGAATTCGAGGGGTTTCGTGAGATAGGGAGTGGAGAAAGTCGAATCCACGATCAGCGGCAAGCCAAGCGCATGGGCGCCCTTGGCGATTGCTTCGATATCGGAAATTTCGAGGGCCGGATTCGAGACCGACTCACAGAAAAACGCGCGGGTTTTTCCATCGGCGGCGGCGGCGAAATTTTCCGGGTTATTGGAATCCACGAAGCGCACTTCGATGCCGAGTGCGGGCAGGATGTCTTTGAACTGGGTGTAGGTGCCACCGTAGAGATTGCGGGCGGAAACGATGTTATCGCCGGCTTGGGCGAGGTTGATGATCGAGTAGAAAATCGCAGATGTGCCGGAAGCGATAGCCAGTCCGGCCGCTCCGCCTTCGAGTGCGGCGACGCGTTGCTCTAGCACGTCGTGAGTCGGGTTCATCAAGCGGGTGTAGATGTTGCCGAGTTCGCGCAGGGCAAACAAATTGGAAGCGTGCTCGGTGCTGTCGAACACGAACGAGGCGGTGCGGTAAACAGGAACCGCACAGGCGTGGGTGGTGGGATCCGAAGAGTAACCGGCGTGAAGGCAGAGGGTCTCGAGTTTCATGGGTGGAATCTTATGGCTCGCCCGATCAGACGGCCGTCGGCAAGCAAGATCAAGCAAGAAGCTTGGCAGGGCCTCACAGAGCCTCACAGAGTCATTTCATCTGCAAGAGGCGGAAGGGCTATTCCGCACTGGATAGGGCGGGATAATGAAAGCTGCGGTGCTTGAGACGCGCCGGATGCCAATACTAGGTGAGATCCGGCGTTTTACGATCAATCGCAGGGTGTCTGACGACGATGATTGT
>CAYRLT010000685.1:0-18205 GCA_964425095.1 uncultured Luteolibacter sp. | reverse complement strand
GCCACGGGAGCAGGGCAAAGCCTGAGCTTGGGAGCCAACAATCTTACGTTGGGAAGTGCTGCAGGCAGTCCCGGCGCGATCCTCAAGTCTGGCACTGACGTTTATACAATTTCAGGCACTGGCCAAGTCCGCGCTGGTTCTGCTGGTGCCGGCACCGAACTCATCGCTCACGTGGACGGCGGAGCGCTCACCATCAGCGCCCCGCTGAACACTGCCATTAACAGCATCGCCAAGGGCGGCACGGGTGATCTGATCCTTTCTGGCACCCGCAAAGCTGACTTTAATGGCAACACCAGCATCGCAGGCGGTCAACTCGAGTTCCAAGGGGCTGGCTTCACTATCAGCGGTGTAGTCACCGGTGCGGGCGGTCTGACCGTCAACCTGAACGCGGGTCAGACGCTCTTTTTGAACAATAATTCCAATTCTACGCGGGGCCGACGATTGTGAAAGGCGGGTATCTGTCTTCTAATGCCTACAATGCCCAAGGCATGCCTGGCGGCATCATACAAACACCCGGCAGCTCGAATACTTCGCTTATTATGAGTAACCTCACACTCCAAGGAGGAATATTCTACTCCCGGTATGTTACGAATAAGGACCTTGGTGCGGGGCCTGGCCAGGTTCAGATTCTTGCTGGCACCAGTGGTTTTGCGCATGATGCGAGTTCAGGTGGAGCTATGGGGCTTACACTTGATGGAGGCAGAGAGATTGTCTGGGGCAGCACGTATTTCAACCCAACGGCTTTCGTTCATAGCACCACTGGCAACAGCACTCTAAACCTTGCGAACGGGTTTGACCTCGCCGGCTCCACGCGAACAGTCTTGGTCGGTGATGCGACCATCAATACTGCGAACGGAGCAAGCCAACTCGGCGGCAACATCCGCACCAGCAGCGGCACGGCCGGCCTCACCAAGACCGGTACCGGCACGCTGCTCCTCTCCGGAACGAATACCTACAACGGTGCCACGACCATCAGCTCCGGCATCCTGAGATTCTCCAATCAGGTTTCGCTCTACAACAACACCCCTGCAAGCTGGACAGCGGCCAACATTGTGGTGGCGAACACCGGCACCCTTGCCCTCAATGTCGGCGGCGCGGGTCAATTCACCACCGGCAATGTCACCACCCTGCTCACCAATCTCGGTGGCGCGAACGGCACCAGCACCACTGGCTTCGCGGCGGGCTCTTCCATCGGCTTTGATACCACCAACGCCTCCGGTGGCACCTTTACCGTCGCGGATAATATTGCCGACTCCAGCGGCGCCGGCGGCGGGGCCATGGGTGTTGTCAAGCTCGGGAGCGGCACACTCGTGCTCTCCGGCGCCAGCAACTCGTACTCCGGAGCGACAGTCATTCGTGGCGGAACGCTCAGTCTCACCGGGTCGCTCACGGGTAACACGGCGATTTCGACTGCCGACAATAACAACGGAGGCGGCAGCACCGTACTTAATGGAATCCTCAATCAAAGCGCGGCGGGCGTCATCAGCGGCGCGACGGCATCCTTCACCCAGGGCAGCTCCGGAACCAGCATTCTCTCCGGAGACAACAGCTACGGCGGCGGAACCACCCTGAACGCAGGAACGCTGACCGTCGGCCATGCCAACGCCCTCGGCACCGGCACCGGCACGATCGCACTCAACGGCGGCACCATCCAAAGCGACAGCGCCACCGCCCGCAGCTTCACCAATGCGGTGACGATCGGCGGCAACTTCACCGTCGGCGGCACGGGCAACCTGACCTTCTCCAACACCGGAGCCAGCGCACTCGCGGCAACTCGCCAGATCACGGTCACCACCAGCGGCGTAATCGCCACCTTCGCCCAGGCATTCAGCGGGGCTGGAGGCATCACCAAGGCCGGTGCTGGCACTCTGAAGCTCACCGGCACCAACTCCATAGGGCCTGTAACCGTGAACGCAGGTTTGTTGACCATCGACGGCGGCACGACCAGCACCGGAACGTTTGCCCTGCCCAATGCGAGCGTGTCCATCGTCAACGGCGGCACGTTGAGCACTTCGTCGGGATCGGCGGCGGCGGCCTTCAGTTCGGGCTCCAGCATGACGGTCACGGGCGGCAACGGAGTGACTTCGACTTGGAATCTTAACGGCGGAGCTATCGGAACTACGAACGCTAGTAGTAACGCTGGCACATTCCTGATTGATGGTGCCGGTTACGCGGGCAGCGCGCGTGTGACCAATGTCGGTGCTCTCACGTGGGGCAGATCCCTCTCGAACGCCACCCTCACCCTGACCAACGGCGGCCAAATGAACGTCAGTGGCGAGATACGCACTGGCGTGACTTACTATAACACAACAGGCAATTCCGATATCATCATCGGGGGCGGGACCGCGACCTCGACCTTTACCGGCAACAACCAGACTTTCACTATCGGCTATGCGGAGAGGAATGCATCGAAAGACAATGACGTCATTGTAAACTCCGGCGGTGTGCTGACCGGTATCGGGAACATGTTTGTTGGCCACGTCCTCTATGGAGTGGCCCTCGGCACTTCCACGAACAACAAGTTGAAAGTCGACGGAACCGGCACCGCAAGCATGACCAGCGTCACCGTGGGTTACGGTCAAATTAACGTTGATGCGGCCAATGCCAACCTGTTGGAGGTCACCAACGGCGGGACGCTCACTACGAGTGGGACCAACTATATCGGCCGTGCCACCGTCGCCGGCGCCGTTTCCAACGCCAACACGGCGACGGTCACCGGCACGGGTTCCACTTGGAATGCCGGTGCCAGCCAGAATGTTTTTGTCGGTTTTACTGCCAATGCCACCGCCACCTCCAACAACAACATCTTTACCGTGGGCTCAGGCGGCTCGGTGACCGGTATCAACAGTTTGACCTTGGGCTCTGGCACAGGCACCGAGACCGGCAATGAATTGGTGATGCTCGGGGAGGGATCGCTGACCGCAACCACCATCTCGGTGAGCGCTGGCAACACCCTGCGTTTTGGTAACGGTGGCACCACCAGTTCCCTGAGCTTGACTGGCAATATCACCAATGATGGCAGCATGGTGTTCAACCTTTCGGATACGATCACCCAAGGCACCCATTTCGACAGCGCGTTCGGTGGATCCGGTTCCGTTACGCAAGCCGGGTCGGGCATCCTCGTTCTCACCGGTGCCAACAGCTACACCGGTGCCACCACTGTTAGCGCTGGCACCCTGCTCATCGGTGCAGCTGCGCCGAGCGGGTCGGCTGGAGCCTTGGGGAACGCCACTAGCAATGTCGGCTTGGGTGGAGTCTCATCCGCTTCAATACTAACCAACGGTGCGTTCACCGTGGCTCGCAACATTGACGTGGCTGCCGGCGCTGGCACGACGATTATCGGCGGCAATACCGCCAACACTTCCTCGTTCACCGGCAACATCACCCTGAGCAAAGCCGCCACCCTGCAAGCCTTCACCGGTGGCACGGTGGATTTCACCACTGGCACTTGGACGACAAATAACTTCGGCCTGACCATCGGCACCTCCGGCAATACCGGCACGGTGAAGATCTCCAATGCCATCGCTACCAGCGGCGGCATCAACTTGAACTTCGGCACCTTGGAGCTCAACTCCGCCTTCACCAGCGGTAACATGACGATCGCCTCCGGCACCACCCTCTCCGGCACTGGATCAGTGGCGGGCACCACGGGCGTCACCAGCGCTACAGTCAACGGCACCAGCCTTGTCCTCACCGACACGACGACCTTCAACAGCACCGGCAACATCCTAAGCGGCACGGTGACCTCGACCAACGGCATGGCTCTCGCCTCCAGTGCGGAACTTACCCTCAACGGGGCTCTCACCGGTGCCCTCGCTATCGGTAACGGCATCCTGACGGGCACCGGCGGCTCAGTGAGCGGCGCTGCCACCCTCAACGGCGGCGCGATCAACCTCACCAGCGGCACCCTAGGCAGCACCTTGGCTGTCACCGGCGGTGCTTGGAATGGCGCGGGCGCTGTCACCGGCGCTGTCACCTCCAGCAGCGGCACCTTCACCATCGGCAGCGGAGCCAACCTCACCGCCAATGGCGGCCTGACAGTTTCTGGCGATAGCACCATTGCCGCAGTCGATGGCACCAGCATGATCACCGGCAGCGTCAACTACACCAGCAGCTCGAACAGCACCTTCGCGGGTGAGATCGCCGGCTCTGGCAAGACGCTGACCATGAACAGCTCTGGCACGAAGCTCACCCTCACCGGAGCCAACTCCTACACCGGAGCCACCACTGTTACGGATGGCACGCTCGCTGTGAACGGCTCGCTGGCGAATACCAGCACCACCGTGCAAACCGGAGCCACCCTTCAAGGCAGTGGCAGCATCGGTGGTTCCGTGACCATCCAGGGCGGCGGCACACTCGCCACCGGCAACAGCATCCAAAGCTTGGCCACCGGCGCTCTGAGCTTGGAAGCCCTTGCTACCTTTGCTTACGAGATCGACAAAAGCGTTGCTCTCGCATCTGCAGGTGATCTGACCGGCGTCACTGGCACTTTGACGATCGCCGCTACCGCCACTCTCACCCTCACCGAGCTCAACACCCTCGCCTCGGGCACTTGGGATAATAACGAGAAACTCACCCTCATCAGCTACAGCGGCGTATGGAACGGCGGGCTTTTCGACTACGCAGGTGCCAATGGCGGCCTTGGTGGCGCACTTACCGATGATTCCACCTTCACCTTCAACGGTGTCCAGTGGCAGTTCAATTACAACGACACGGCTGCAGGCTCCAACTACATAGGCGATCTCACCACCCCCAACTACGTCACCATGACCGTCGTCCCCGAGCCTCGCGCCGCGCTGCTCGGAGGCATCGGCATGCTCCTGCTCCTCCGTCGCCGACGGAACTGAGACTGAAGTGATCAGTGGGCAGTGATCAGTGAGCAGAGAAGAAGAAGACGTTGCGCGGTCTTAAAGTCAAAGGTCTTAAAGTCTGAAAGTCGAAGAACCGCGAATTCTGAACTGACCTTCGACTTTCAGACTTTCAGACGTTCAATTTTCTTCCGCCTTAGATCCGAAGGTAAAAATCAAAGACCCAGCGCGAAGTTCTTCCGTTACCTCCTGTTTGAAAATCTGGATATTAAGAATTTGAACAGAAGGTAACGAAGCAAACGAAGGACGTCCCGACCTCATCTTTTCAATTCTTCCGCGTTAGATCCGAAGGTAAAAAGTAAAAGCCCCGCGCGAAGCTCCTTCGTTTCCTTCGTTGCCTTCTGTTTAAAAATCTGAAGAAAAAAGAATTTAAACAGGAGCACGCAGAGAATGACCATCGGAGGGCTTTTCAAACTAACCATGGACTCACATCAGGACTCCATCAGCACATGCCAGGAGAATCAAGTAGCGGAAGCCAAGCGCGAAGCTCCTCCCTTCCACCCCCCCTCTGCGTGCTCCTGTTTAAAAATCTGGATATTAAGAATTTGAACAGAAGGTAACGAAGTAAACGAAGGACGTCCCGACCTCACCTTTTCAATTCTTCCGCGTTAGATCCGAAGGTAAAAAGCAAAAGCCCCGCGCGAAGCTACTCCCTTCCACCCCCCCTCTGCGTGCTCCTGTTTAAAAATCTGGATATTAAGAATTTGAACAGAAGGTAACGAAGCAAACGAAGGACGTCCCGACCCTCACCTTTTCAATTCTTCCGCTTTCAACTTTTGCCTGCGGCTATGCCAATGTCGGCAACGCCATAATTTTCAATATTCGCTAAAGCTCATTCCGCGTTCAGCTTTTCAGCTTTTACCTCTCAAGCTCCTCCGTTTCCTCCTGTTTAAAAAATCTTCCTCTTTGATCCTGGCATGGGGGGGGCAATGAAAAGCGCTTCGCCATCACTCATTGGCTTTTTCATGGGCGAGCCGTAGAAGAACGTCAGCGCTCCCGAGACGCAGAGGGAAAGTGAATGCTTAGCGCTTTGGGTTTCGCTTTCCTCGCTGTGCCGCAGAGTCGCTGTGCCGCCATGTCGGGAATCCTGCCCAAAAAAGTTGCAGGTGGTGATTGAGAAATCGCTCGTCGAACAGGCGATTGGTGACATTGAATGTGGCGTTGAACGCACGGCGCATCACATTTGGCTCCGATGGCAACTGATTCGCTGTCATTGCTGAGTCTCGTTTCAAAACTTTTCGTCTAAAATCTGAAAACGCCTCTTTTTCCTGAACAAAGCATTTCCGACCCTCACTCATGAACCAACTTCTCCGCTTTTGTCGCATTCCGGGGCGTCATCTCACCCGCGCTTACCTGAGCTTCCTGGTCCTGTGCGCCCTCGGCATGGCGGCGCCTCATTTCTACGCGCAGCAGACCGCCGTGGCTTCCGGGCCGCCTGCAAACCTGCACCTCTACCTGCTCATGGGCGGGTCGAACATGGCCGGTCCCGCCGACATTCCGCAAGACGCCGGCGAAATCATCGACCGCTGCTACCTGCTCAATGACAAAAACGAGTGGGAACCCGCCCGTAACCCGCTCAACCGACATTCCACGATCAACCAAGACGCCGCCCTCCAAAAACTCGGTCCGGGATACGCCTTCGCGCGCAAGATGCTCGAGCAGGACAAGAACCTCTCCATCGGCCTCATCGTCAATGCACGTGGCGGGACGAAGATCGATGAATGGCTCGGCAAGTCCGAGTATTACTGGGCTGCGCGCAAACGTGCCAAGGCCGCCATGCGCCAAGGCACGCTGAAAGGTGTGTTGTGGCATCAGGGAGAAAGCGACGAGGAAGCTGCGGATGGATACCTCGATAAACTCCAAAACCTTATCGGTAACCTGCGTACCGACTTGAACGACTGCAGCTTGCCTTTCATCGCCGGCCAGATTTCTAACGGACCGGCCTTTAACGCGCAGATCGCCAAGCTGCCGGAAGCCACACACGCCGCCGCCATCGTCAGCTCCGAAGGACTAACTGTGACCGACGGCACGCGCTTCGACACTAAAAGCCAGTTGCTTCTTGGTGAGCGATACGCCGAGCAGATGATCCGTCTTCAAGCCACGCAGGGCGGCTCCGCACCCAAGCTGCCCTCCGACATCAAGTTCGTCGATCCTCACGTGCATGCCATGTCCGTCACTCCACTCGGCCTCCGCGCGGTGGCGAAATGGATGGAGGAACGCAACGTCGAGCGCTGCATTGTTAGCCCGCTCAACCACAAGGGATCGCGCCCGCAGAACGAGGAGGAACGCACGGCTATGCTCGCCAATTTCCTCCCCTACAAAGGAAAAATCGACCGCATGGCCCTCATCGAACCCGGCGAGGTGGAAACCGTCGATCAGGCCGTCACCCTTCTCAAACGTGAAATCGCCGACGGCGCGGTCGGCTTCGGCGAACACTACGGCGTCAACCTCATGTTCGACGACCCCAAGAATCTCATGCTCTATGAGGCTTGTGAGAAGGTCGATCTGCCTGTCATGTTTCACATCGATCAGAACAAGAACATGGTCGAGCCCGGCATGGAGCGGGTGGACCGGGTGCTCAAGATGTTTCCCAAGTGCAAGGTCGTCGCGCATGCTTATTGGTGGCGGCAATTGCAAAATGGAGCCTGCGACCGACAACTCCAAGAGCACCCGAATCTTTATGCCGATATGTCGGGAATTGTGGTGATCAACGTGCTCAACCGCGACCGCAAATACGCCCGCGAATTTCTGATCCGCAATCAGGATAAGATTCTTTGGGCTACCGACGAGGGTTGGTGGTCATTCGGGAGTCAGTCAAAACAAGTGAACCCGGTCTACACATTCTTCGAGGAACTCAACCTGCCCGCCGAAGTGCGCCAAAAGATCTACCGCGGCAACGCCGAGAAGGTTTATGGTTTGAAGAAATAAGCTTAGGGAGCGCTTCGCTCATCTCATTGGCTTTTCATGGACATCGGCGGACATGTTCCGCCGCTCCGGAGGGGCGATGCATGATCGCGGAGGGGCGATGCATGATCGCCCTGACCATGAAGTGACAATGGAAAGCGCTTCGCTCACTTCATTGGCTTTTTCATGGGCATCGGCGGACACGTTCCGCCGCTCCGGAGGGATGCATGATCGCGGAGGGGCGATGCATGATCGCCCTGACCATGAAGTGACAATGGAACGCGCTTCGCTCACCCCATTGACTCCCCATGGACATCGGCGGACATGTTCCGCCGCTCCGGAGGGATGCATGATCGCGGAGGGGCGATGCATGGTGAAAGAGTGAGTCTTATCACGACGTTTTCTAAAGCTGATACAGACCATGAAACTCCCTTCGCGATTCAAAGCTCTCCTATATCTCCTTGTGTGCGCCGCGTTCACTGGCTTCGTGTTGCCACTCACGGCTCAAGAGGGTTTGTCAAAAACCGCCGAGACTTTCGAGGTGGATGGAAACAAAGCCTTCGTCTATGCCGCACCGAAGCCTGCGGAGGGAAAACCATGGGTGTGGTATGCGCCGACGCTGAAGAGTTTGGCCCCCCGCGAGCGAAAAGGCTATTTTGAGACTTTTGCGAAGGCGGGCATCAGCATCGCGGGCTTTGACCTCGGTGAGGTGCGCGGCGCACCGGCCAGCACGGCCAAATTCACGTTGTTTTACGAAGCGATGGTGAAACGTGGCTATTCACCCAAGCCCATCCTGCTCGGTCAAAGCCGCGGCGGCATGATGACACTCGCATGGGCATTTCGGAATCCAGACAAGGTACGGGCATGGGTGGGGATCTATCCGGTTTGCAATCTCGCTAGCTGGTCGCTGAAGAGCTCGAAGCCGCTAACGCTCGCTGATTTCGCGATGACCGAACCCGAACTTGTCGCGAAACTTGCCGAGTTTAATCCGATCGACAATTTGCAGGGCCTGCTCGCAAACAAGGTGCCTATGTTCGCGGTGCATGGCGACAAGGATGTTCTCGTTCCGTATGATCTGAACGCCAAGCTCCTCAAAGAACGCTACGAGGCTGGCGGCGGATCGATTCAGGTTAAAGTCATCCCCGGTAAAGGTCATCAAGTCGATCCCACATTCTTCGCATGCCAGGAGTTGGCGGATTTCGTCCTCAAACACGCAAAATAACCGCTAGCATGATTATCCTTCCCTCCGCTCCGGAGGGGCGATGCATGATCGCCCTGACCATGAAGTGACAATGGAACGCGCTTCGCTCACTTCATTGGCTTTTTCATGGGCATCGGCGGACACGTTCCGCCGCTCCGGAGGGGCGATGCATGATCGCCCTGACCATGAAGTGCCAATGGAAAGCGCTTCACTCCCCTCATTGACTCCCCATGGGCATCGGCGGACACCCGTCTTCGCTGCGCTACGCCGGGCAAGCTGTTCCGCCGCTCCCAGATCCATGGTTCTTGACCCATAGCTGTGAGATAGTTAGACTTTTTTCTCACAAACCATGAACTCGGATTATTCCACATACCCGGAGCTTAAATTTCTCAGCGATTTTGGGAAGATTGAGAAACTCCAAAATCGACTACCGCATTGGAGCCAGGACAGGGCGACGTGTTTCATCACCTTCCGACTGGGGGACTCCATTCCAACAAAGCTTCTCGCCGATTGGCGCATCGAGCGTGATGAATGGTTGCTGAACCATGCCAAGCCTTGGTCCACTGAATCCGAAATGGAATATCACAAACGCTTCTTAACGCGCCTTGATCAATGGATGGATCAAGGCTATGGATCTTGTCTGCTGGCTAATCCTGCAAACGCCGATAAGATTGCGGCCACTCTCAATCACAGCGACGGATTCCGCTATCTGATTCACTCTAGAGTGATCATGCCCAATCATGTGCATGTGCTGATGTCCCCCGCTACGGGAGAATCGCTTTCGCAGATCGTTGCAGGCTGGAAACGATTCAGCGCCACAACGATCAACAAAGCAGGCGAAACATCCGGTTCGCTCTGGCAGAAGGATTACTTTGATCGATTGATTCGCGATTGGGATCACTTCATCAACATTGCACGCTACATCCGAAGGAATCCGGAGAAAGCGAGACTGACCGATGACGGTTACTCACTGTTTGAAGCTCCCTGGGTAAAGCGTTTGTTATCATGATCGCGGAGGGGCGATGCATGATCGCGGAGGGGCGATGCATGATCGCCCTGACCATGAAGTGCCAATGAAAAGCGCTTCTCTCATCCCATTGACTTCACATGGACATCGGCGGACACGTTCCGCCGCTCCGGAGGGGCGATGCATGATCGCCCTGACCATGAAGTGCCAATGGAACGCGCTTCTCTCACCCCATTGACTCCCCATGGGCATCGGCGGACACGTTCCGCCGCTCCTTGGGGCGCTGCGCCTTTTCATTCTCGCCGCTGCACGTGCGGCATGTTCTAGCGATTCTGCTGCTCACGGTATTCGCGCGGTGAGCAATGGATGTTGCGGCGGAACGCAGTGGAAAAATAGGCGCTGGAGCCAAACCCGCAGTTCAGCGCGATCTCAGTGATGGATTGTTTGCGGCTGGCTAACAAAATTTTGGCTTTTTCTACCCGCTGCCGCTGCAGATACTCCATCGGTGATAGATTGGTGAGCTTGCGGCAATAGTAGGCGAAACGGGTGCGCGCGAGACCGGTTTTTTCCGCCATCAATTCCAGCGTCCACGGTTCGTGTAGTTCGTTTTTCAGGCGCTCAAGAAAGATCGAAACACTCCGCTCACCGAGCATTAGCGAGGTCTTTCGCCGGGGATTCTGCGCCCTCAGCAATTCAAGAAGGCAGAGAAACACTTCGTTGGCGAGCAAGGTCAATCGCGATACTGGCAACGCGCCTGAATGGAAAGACCCGAGCAGCTGACCGATGTCGGCGAAACAGCGGCCAATTTCAGGGGTGCCGGGCCAGACCGGTTGTTCGTTCTCGCGCAGCAACGCGGTGAGTTCCTTGATGTCCGCTGGAGAGAGAACCAACCAAGGTGGCCATTTCCAATTTTGGTGCGGTTGTCTGACCCCCACATCGAGAATCAACCAGTAGAGTCGGCTGGCGGCAACATCCGGGTTGCCCACGCTGTGCGGTTGCCATGGGCGTGTGATCGTAAGGTGACCGGGGCATAAGGAATGGGTGCGTCCATCCACGACGAATCCAAGACTCCCATTGTCCAAATATGTGATTTCGATGCCTTCGTTGCGGTGCTCGCCCAGCCCCCACGCCTGATCGCACGCCGCATCCCAGAAGCCCACACTCCAAACTTGGGGTAACACTCCATCGGGCATCGGGCGCCCCGGATAGGTCCCGCGCACCAGCGCTTCCAAGCGCAATTCGGCCGTCGCAACCGCCGCCACCAATGGGTCGCAGGTGTCGGCGTGGTGCATCTGGTCGGCCCCGTGGAAGATGACGGATCGCTTGCTGATGTTTTGATTTTTACCACTGGCGGCAGCCGAAAGACAAACGATTTCTTGTCGTCCATATTGTCGACCACATCCCCACGCCACCCGACGATCATGGCTAAATTTAAAATCTCGCTCAACATGGAATTCTGCCGGTCGGCGGACAAATCGTTCGAAGCCGGCGTGCGGATTGCATCAGAACTTGGTTACCGCTGGATCGAGCCGATGGTTCACACGGGTTGGGAACTGCTCAGCGAGGTGAATTATTTCCACTCGTTCTCGATGGAAGAAGACCCGCTGCTGATGAAGGAAATCTGCGATCGTTATGGCATGAAGGTTGCCAGCCTCTCGGCGCATTCACCCCTGATGAAACCCGAGGCGGCGGTGGATCGCCTGACCCGCGCGGCCGTGCTCGCGTCGTTTGTCGACTGCGATTTCCTGAACTCCGATGAGATGATCAAGCCCGACTGGATGGACGATGCGTTCGCTCATGAAACGATGCGCTACACGTTGACGCGCGCGGCTCAGGTATGTGCGCGCCACAGGAAATATCTCTGCATCGAACCGCACGGCGTTTACACCAAAACCACCGATGGCCTGCTCAAGATCGTGAATCTGGTGGACTCACCGTGGATCCAAATCAACTGGGACACCGGCAACAGTTATCTCGCCGGCATCGAGGATCCTTACGAAGGATTGCAGAAGGTGCGCGACCGGGTATTTCACATCCACGCCAAGGATATCTCGATGGCCCACGGTGCCGAGGAGCGCGGCAAGGTCACGGGCACTCCCGTCGGCTGCGCGTGTGGCGAGGGCGTCGTCGATTGGCAGCGCGTGGCGGAAATCATGGAACCCGTGGATCGCGAGATATTCCTCAGCGTGGAATGTGGAAAGATCGACGAGGCCGAACGCAGTATTTCTTACCTGAACAAGGCGCTGGCCAAATGGCTGGTTTGAATCAACAAAAAAACCATGAGTATGAAAAATGATTCCAATAGTGCGGTCATCCCTTCTTCGCGGCGCCGCTTTCTCAAACAGGCCATCGGAGCCAGCACGGTTTTCGCAGTGCCTAACATCATCACCGGACCCCTGTTCGGTGCGGCGGCACCGAGCAACCGGATCAACGTTGGCCAGATCGGTTGCGGCAGCATTGCCGATTACTATCATTTCAGCCACCTCAAGCAGATGGAGGATGTCCGGGTGGTGGCCACCTGCGACGCGTTCAAGCGCCGTGGACAACGCATGGCGGAAAACTACAACAAACACTATGGTGCCGAGACCACCACCGCCCACGATGATTTCCGCGAGATTCTCGCGCGCGCGGATGTCGATGCCGTGATCATCGCGGCGCATGATCACTGGCACGTGCCAATGTCGATAGCCGCCGCCAAGGCTGGCAAGGATGTCTATTGCCAGAAACCGCTGGCGGTGGACTTCAGCCTCACCGGGCCGCTGCGCAAGGTGATTCAGGAAAAAAAGCGGGTGTTCCAGTTTGGCACCCAATACCGATCGGGCGGTGCCAAAAGCAGATACCGTCAGATGGTTCAATTGGTTAGAAATGGATACATCGGAAAACTCGAACACATCGATGTGTGGTGCCGCGATGTGTCGTTCAATCAGTCGGAATACAGCGTTAAACCCTACGGATCGAGCACCGAGATCCCGGTGCCCGATGGTTTCAACTACGATGCCTGGATGGGGCCCGCGGAAATGGTCCCCTACACGGCGGATCGCGCGACCCGCTGGGGTGGCTTTCATTGTCCCGAGACTTCGCTTGGGTTCCTCGCCGGCTGCGGCATCCATGAATTGGGGCTCGCGCAATGGGCGAACAAGACCGACCACACCAGCCCCGTGCGCTATGCCGGCACCGGCACGGTGCCTAACGAAGGAATCTTCCGCACGCTGGCCCAATGGGACGTGATGTGTGACTATGCCAACGGAGTGAAGATGCGCGTCATGGATTCCCGGACCGCCAAGACTGCGGTCGGCTCCTTGCTGCCGCGCGAATGGCAGGATGGCGATGGCATCATCTTCCGTGGCAGCGAAGGATGGGTCAGCGATGGGCTGGGCTTCTGCGCGAGCGACCAAGCGCTGTGGAAGATAAAATTCAAATCCAGCGACGAAGAGTTGCCGATCACGACAGAACACCACCGCAATTTCATCGATTGCGTGAAATCGCGCCAGGAAACCATCTGCCCGGTCGAAATGGGCATCCGCTGCGACACCATTTGTCACTTGGCCAACGTCGCGGTTAGAACCGGTCGGGCGATCGATTGGAACCCCGAAAAAGAGGAAATCGTCGGAGATCCGGAAGCCGCCAAAATGCTCAGCCGCCCATCCCGCGAGAAATGGCGCGTCTGGTGAACCGGAATCCTCTCACTTGCCACACTCATGAGCTCCACCGATCCATCATTTCATCATATGTTAGACCGTCGCCAGTTTCTTCGGACCACGGCCGCGGCTGCGCTGGCTCTGCTGGGGCATGCCCGCGCGACTCCAGCCGCCGCATGGCGCATGCGCTTGGCGTTTTCATCGGTCATGCTTGCCGAGCTGCCCATTGAGGAGGTTTGCGCGCGAGCGGCCATACTCGGCTTCGAGGCGATCGATATCTGGTGCCCGTTTGACAACTGCAAGCACCTCGCCGACGTGGTCGCTCGCCTCGGCCCCGACGGCCTGAAACAATTGCTCGCCAAGCACCAACTCGCCTTGGGCAGCTTCACCACCTACACCACCAAGACCGAAGCGATCGGGTTTCCCGCCTATGCGGATTTCATCGGAAAATTCGGCGGCGGCGTGGTCGTGCGCGGGTCGGATTACATCAATGTGAAATCGGAGAATCTCACCACCGCGATGCGCGCGTTTTTCGAGAAGCTCAAGCCGCAGATTGAAAAAGCGGCCGAAACGAAGGTGCGCTTGGCCATCGAAAACCACCACAGCGCGTTGCTCAGCACGCCCGACTCGTTCAAGGCCTTCGTGGATCTCAACCCTGCACCTCAGCACGTGGGCTTGGGCATCGCTCCCTACCACCTGCAAAACCTCAAGGCCTCGGTCGAGGAGGCGATTCGAACGGCTGGTTCGCAATTGCTCTTCTTCTATGCCTGGCAGTCGGCCGATGGCATCAAGCAGCTGCCCGGTCACGGTCCGGCGGACTTCACGCCTTGGCTCAAGGCGCTGGCAGACATCCGCTATCAGGGCTTCGTCAATCCCTTCATGCACGGCCACCCGACAGCGGAGGAATTGTCCGCAGGCATGACCAAAGCCTGCAGCTATCTGAAGGAATGTCATACGCAAGCCATCGGTTGATCCGATCTTGATCGAAATTCAAAACCCATTTCTTTCTCTCGTTGCGGTCCATGCCAATGATTCTATAGGTAAGCCGGTCCGGCCTGGTCGCTCATCCAGCATTCAGGCGGATTGGGATTGGTATGTAAGAGTTCATGAGGATCGGGCGTATGCGTGTGCGTTCCTTTAAGCATGCTACAAAATGACTTCAAAAACCAAGCGTATGCCTGCCGCGAACTTGATCCAATTCGATAGATTGCTCCGCATTCTGCTGCTGTCATCAACCGTGCGGTCCAGACCATAACCGATAGCTCCGGCGGCGTGAACTAGCGGCGCAATATTTTATCCACTCGGCGCCGATTCCCTTTGAGAAAATCACCCACTAAAAGAATCCAACTCACACATCATGATCCCTTGCCATTCAACCCATAAAATCACAGCACGCGGCCGGTTCGCTCTGTTCGCCATGACCGCCATCGCCATGCTTGCGTCCCCCGCAGTTGCGGATGAGCAGGGATTTGTTGAAATGTTCAACGGCAAAGATCTGAGCGGTTGGCGGACCACCGGTAACTGGGTAATTGAGGAGAACAACATCCTCACCCTCAAACCCCGTGCAGGCGAATCGGGTTGGAAGCGCTTCAACGATTACATCTTCACCGAGCGCACCTATGGGGACTTCATTCTCGATCTTGAGTTCAAGTTTGAGAAAGCGGGAAACTCCGGCGTCTTTATGCGGATCGCCGATCCCAAGGATCCCGTCAACAGCGGCTTCGAGGTGCAGATTCTCGACACTCACGGCAAAGAAAACGTTGGTGAGCACGATTGCGGCGGAGTGATTGGGACCCAAGCCCCATCGAAGAACATGGTGAAAGTCGCCGGCGAGTGGAACCGCTACACTATCACGTTGAATGGCAGCCAGCTGCACGTCGTGCTCAATGGTGAGGCGATCATTGATTTGGACCTCAGCAAGAGCGGTTTGAAGGACCGTCCTGCCAAGGGATACATCGGCTTTCAGGATGAGGCCAAGCGGGTCTGGTACCGCAACGTCCGGATCAAGGAGCTGGACCAGCCGCAGAAATGAAGTTTTTTCGCGATGCTCAGCTTGCGTCTTACTTCTGACTGGCGGTGAACGGCAGCTCGTGGGCGGTGATCCAGACGGAGGGGGTCAGTTTTTCGCCGCCGCCTTTCATGCCTAACAGGACTACTTCAATGTCTTTTCCGACCATGGAGTCATCGAGCGGGAAGAAATAGGTATAGCCGGTTTTGCGGGCACGGACCGGGTATTCCCAGGTGTTGGATGGGTAGGATGTGGCGCGGTCGGGAGCGCCTACGAGGCGGTCGCCGATGCGCAGGGCGGCGTAACAACCTTCGATGCCATGTTCTCCATGCACGGCGACGCAGAGGTAGGAGGTGGGCGTGATTTCATCGACCTTGATCTTGGCGGACCATGCCTTAGTGGCGGGCAGGGCAGCGGGGTGGGCGAAGAAGTTGTTGGCTCTCCAACCATCGCGCGGGAGTTGAGATTTGTTATTCCATGCTACGATTTCGGCAACTCGTTCGGGGGCCATTTGCATGCGGAAATAGCGCCATTCGCCGGCAGGCGCGAAGACGGTGAGCGTTGCGCCGCGGACGATAGCTTCCACGGAGGGCGACCAGTTCACGAGGTCGCGGCTGAATTGTGCGCCGAGTTGTTCGTTGTTGATGAGCGTGCTATCGAGCGCCTGGGTCTGGAGTTCGATGCGGTCGAAGGCGAGCGGCTTGGCGAAATCGACGCGCAGACAGCCTCCGGAGATCCGCATGTCCTTGTTGCGCACGAAGACGTCCTGCACGGTGGAGGAATCACCGTCGAAGAGGTAGCGATCCCAGAGCGCGCGGGCTTTCATGAGTGATTGGTCGAGGAACTCCTGGCGTGCTTTTTCCACAGCGGGAATTTTTGTTGGGCTGGAGCGAGCGAGGCTGCGGAGTTCGAGCGCGTTGTTATCGGCGGCGAACATGGTGGCTTCATACAATCCCTGCCAGTCGGCGGGAAGTACGGTGGATGTTAGGTCAGCCAGCTTGCGGTGCCATGGTTGTTTGATGGCGATGGGTTCGAGTTTTTGGATCACCGGTTGTTGGCCCTTCACGTTCTTCACCACGCGGTAGGGGCCTTTCGGTAGGGATGGCTCGTCGCAGCCTGCGGTGGTGACGAGCAACAGCGAGGCGCGGAACGGGTGGACGGTGACTTTCACCTTGCCGTCGGCTTTGAGGCCGGTGCCGAGGATTTCCTCGTAGGGGTGGAACAAGCGCACTTCGCGCGGGGCGGAGTCCTTGAGGCCGATGCTTTCATCGAGCGCGATTTCGTAGGTGATAGGTTCCCATGTTAGATTGCGCAGCGTGATGAGTCGGGTTTTATCGTCGCCGCGTGAGACGGCGTTCTTGCCGTAGGTTTCCTCCGGCAAGACGATGCCCTTGGTGAGGATGTCGCGGTATTTCCGGTGGATGTTGAAGATGCGCGCGAGTTGCGGATATTCGTCATCGCGCAGGAACCACGGGCTGCCATAGAGCTGCGGCGCGAGGATCATCGAGCGGTTGAAACCTTGGAGGATCAGATCGTCCTGCCAGAAATCGAGGCATGAGGAAAGGCAGACGCCGTGGTCTTCGGCTAGGCGTTTGAGCTCTGGCGGCAGACCGCGGTCGAGTGCTTTGGCTCGGTTGTGCGTCGCGGGCTTGTCGTTGGCCATGTGGACATCGATGTAAGTTTCCGCGCCTTCCCAGAGGAAGGTGGTGGCGTGGGGCACACCTTCACCGAGATTGAGCCTATGGTTGAGCAGGATGAGGTCGGGCGCGTCTTTGCGGCAGGCTTCCATCAGGCGGATGAAGGAATCTTGTTTTTCATCGCGGAGCTGGCCGCAGACGGCATCCATTTTGAAGAGCTTGAAATTGTGGTCGCGGCACAGGCCGACGAGTAGGTCGATGCGTGCTTGTTCCTGCTGCGGCGTGTCGCCGAAGCCGTCGGGTCCGAGCCACACACCGAGGCGGCCGCCGAAGCCCTTGGCCTGTTTGGCGAAGGGGCCGAAGCCCTCTGGAAACTGTTGTTTGAATTTCCGTGTTGTGGTTGAGCCGTAGTAATCCGGCGCGTCGATGGCCCCGGCGTCGAATGCGTAGATGTCGAGCGTCATGCCGTATTCGTCGTGCAGCCATTGGAAAAACGCCAAGTTGGCGGCTGTCTGCGAAGCCATCGGGCCTTCATTGGTGTTGTTGATCCAAGTGAAATAATGCGCGTTCGAAGGAGTGTTTTCATCAGCTCCGGGAAACACCGCGGGAGCGGCGCACAGGGATTGCAATAGGAGGACCAAGGGAACTAGAGCGTAGGGCGGTTTCATGAAGATTTTGAGAGAGGCCATCGCTGGACTGCGGCAGATCGGGGACGGCTAATTCGGTGGCATGCTAAAATCCACAACGCGCGCGGCAATCCGATTCGGTTCGATCGATGTGAAAACTTTGGATGAAATTGCGATCGATGGAGGCGGCTAAGTGCCTGTCTTAAAAATGGCAAGGACCGATCCTCCGGGCGGTCCGGCCAATACTGGCCACTTAAGCGCATTTGCGGATTAATTCGATGATTTTCGGTTGCTCCCGGACTTTTGGCGGTTTGCCGCCATTTCGGATTTTAAACTTCGCCCTTGCCCGTCCTTTG